>JALOMC010000134.1 GCA_025455665.1 Chitinophagaceae bacterium
GGAAAGCTCATGGGCAGTCGGCCAGATGGGTTCACGGCGCCTTTCAGCACATCGGTTACTGCATGGCCGCCTTCCTGCCCACCCTGCCATGCCAGCAAGATGGCATCGGCCTGTTGGCGCCAGCTGGCTGTTTCTATCACACCACCTACGTTTAGTATCACCACTACTTTTTTGCCCCTGGCGTGAAAAGCCTGCGATACTTGTTGCAGTAATTGCTGCTCGGCATCGGTCAGTTCAAAGTCGCCAGGCAGCTTGCGGTCCTGAAACTCGCCACTGTTGCGGCCAATGGTCACAAATGCTACATCGGCCGTGCCGGCCTTTTGGTTGATGATGGCAGCCTCCAGCGGCATTTCGGGCAGCGGCGGCGGCAGCATGAAAGAGATGGGCATTTTGGGCTGCTTGGCCAGCGCAGCACTCAGGTGCTGGCGGTATTGAGCGGCCAGCTCTTCATCCAGCTGGTAGCCGGCGCTGGTCAGGCCCTCAGCCAGCGATATGCTATACGCTTCGTTCACATCGCCACTGCCGGTGCCACCGGCCACAAAATTGTACGACGACAAACCAAAGGCGGCAATGCGCAGCCCTGGTGCCAGCGGCAGTACACCGGCTTCATTTTTCAGCAGCACCATGCCATCGGCCGCCACGCGGCGGGCAATAGCTGCATGCCCTTTCAGGTCGGGCTGGTTGCTGGCCGGCAGGCCTTTTTGCGAGGGCGTTTGCAACACGTACAGCAGCATACGGCGCACATTGGCATCAATAGTGGCGGCCGATACCTTGCCTTCTTTCAAGCCGGTCAAAATAGCTTGCACCTGTTGCTCGGTACCGGGCATCAGCAGGTCGTTGCCGGCATTCATTTGTGCCACGGCGTCGGTACCGCCAAACCAATCGGTCATCACCAGTCCTCTGAAGCCCCATTCATTGCGCAGCACTTCGGTCAGCAGGTCGCGGTTGTGCGATGCCGATACACCGTTGATGAGGTTGTACGAGCTCATCACGGTCCAGGGTTGGCTACGCTTCACAGTTAGTTCAAAGCCCCGCAAGTACAGCTCTCGCAGCGTACGGGCAGTTACACGGGTGTCTACGGTATTGCGGTTGGTTTCCTGGTTGTTGGCCGCGTAGTGCTTTATGCTGGTGCCTATACCATGGCTTTCGGCTCCGTTTACAAATGCTGCGGCCATATAGCCCGATACCAGCGGGTCTTCGCTATAGTATTCAAAATTGCGCCCACCCAGCGGGTTGCGGTGCAGGTTTAGGGCAGGGGCCAGTATCACATCTATACCGTAGGCACGGGCTTCGGCACCCATGGCATTGCCCACGGCCTTGGCCAGGCCGGTATCCCAACTGCTGGCTATAAGGCTGGCAATAGGGAAGGCCGTGCAGTAAAAACTGCGGCTGCTGTCGCCATTGCGAAACGGAGCAATGCGAAGGCCGGCGGGTCCATCGGCTACTACGGTGCTTTTAATGCCCAACCGTGGAACGGCAAACGTGGTGCCGGCGGCACCCGGTACCGCATCGTCGGTTTGGCCTACCACCGGGGCACCCAGGTTCAGATTCAGACCGGGTATCTTCATACCCATGCCTACCAGCAGGCGTACTTTTTCTTCGGTAGTTAGTTGCTTTAGCCAGGCATCGGCTTGTGTGGCTTGTTTGGCTGGCTGGGCGGCGCCCGCCAGCGAGGTCAGCAGGGCCAAAGCCAGTAGTGTTTTTTGCATATGGCAGTTTTTTTTAAAGCGCAGCGGCCGGTGCAGCCGGTACTGCTCATCAAATTTCCTTTACAAGCAGTATCGGTCGAATTGACAATTGTCACAAAGCTTCGGTCATGGATGTATCGGCAAAAACAAACCCGCCTGCTGGGCAGCAGGCGGGTTTGATGATCATCGGGGTGGCGATTCGTCAAAAATCGAAACCGAGGGCAAAATACCATTGCGGCTTGCCGCGGAAAAACCCATTCATGGGCCAGCCGGCATCTACCCGCAAAAAGTAGCCCAACAAGGTGCTGCGGGCGCCAAAGCCATAGCCGCCGGCAAAGGGGCCCAGTCCGCCCGATCTGATGTTGACGATCACCGGATTATTGGGATCGCCGCTGTAGCGTACCGAAGGCCGCTTGATACCGCGGAAAGTGCCTTCCCACGCCGTACCCAAATCCAGGAACTGTACCAACTGGAAATTGCGGACAAATGCATTGTTGATAGGCCGGTTGAGCAATGTGCTGAATACCGGTAGCCTGAACTCGCTGTTGATCACCGCCGCGTTGTTGCCATTGGCCAGGTTTTGCCGATAGCCACGCAGGTTTACAGCCAGGCTTTGGTACACATACGGAATGGTATTGTTGGGCTGGTTCGCTTCATTGAAGCGGGGAGTAATCCAGCCATCTACACCGCCGAGGTAGTAAATGAGTTTCTGGTTGCCCCAGCTGATATCCATAGCACCACGTACTGCCCAAATAAAGTTGCGATAGATGGGTACGTAGTAGCGAAAATCGCCGCCGAAATTGAAGGTGAACTGATTTTTAGGATCATCAGTAGGCAGCAATTGCGATTTCTGCAGGCCCATGATGTTTTCCATGTACACCTTCCAGCGAATACCGTTCAGAATATTGGTGGTTTTTACAATGCTGTTGTCGTGTACATATTCAGCCCGCAGGTTGGCGTATTCCAGGTTTTCATCATCTGCCTCCAGCGAAAGGGGATCTACAGCTTTCAGTAGAATACGGTCGAAACGAACGCCGCCAATCAGGCGCACACTCCGCACTTTGTCCAGCGGATAGTTTACGTTGCCCTGGTACAGGTTGGTAATTAGTTTACCGGGGTAAAACACACTGCTGCCACCCAGCCTTACATTGATGCTGCTGTTGGTGGCCCGGTAGTACGATACGCCCCAATCGATGCGCTTGCGCCTGTTTTGAAAATCGATGAAGTATTCGTTGTCGCGAAAGTTGATGCCCGGCTTTACGCCACCGGTAATGCGGTAGTCTTCCAGCACATCGCTGAGGGTACCCATGAATACCCAGGCCAGGTTGTTGCCGTTGTTCAGGAAAATAGGCCCACTGCCGCCGGCATACGGCTGGTAGCGGTTGATGATAAGGTTGTTGGTAACGCCCAGCGTAGCAATGTCATTGCTGAACCGAAGACGGTACTTGTAAAGCTTGGCTTTGTCCAGCAGTGCCTGCCGATTCGATTGCTTGTCTACAGGTACCGGGGCCGTGATGGGGCGCAGGGTATCAGTAGCACTCACAAACTCACTCAGGAAAGAGAAGTTATTGTTGCTGCTGCTGGTATCGGCTGCCGTGTTTTTATTGCCCGGGCCGTAGCGGGTCGCCTCGCCTTTTTGTGCTTTGGCATCCAGTATATCCCGGCGTACAAACTCTGTCGGGCGGGCGGTCACATTGCGGCGGCGCAGGGCTATGCTATCTACCCGAAGACGATAGAGCATTTTCAGGCCGCTTTGCTGGGTCACTTCGCTTACCTGGCCTTTGTCGCCGGCTATACGGGTTTCCAGCAGGCTACTCTGGTAGTTGGTAATGGGGAAGGTATAGGTAGAGTCGCGGGTGATAGCTATCAGGCCAATAGAATCGGGCTCGGTACGCTCCCATACCCGCAGGGTGCTGTCAATTTCTTTCAGCGTGGGGTTGCGCAGTATTTCATCGCCTACTATTACCAGGGTATCCAGGCCTTCGGCTTTGGTGGTAAAAAAACCGGCATAGCGGTTGGCCACACCCGAGGCATCGCTTACAAACGTGAAGTGGTTCATGTTGTACTGCGTGGGGTAGCGGGCGTTGCCGTAGTTCAGATCGGTTAGCTGCGTTACCTGCCGGAAGCCGCCTTTTTCATCGGCATCTACCAAAAAGATATTGTAGCGGTAGTCGCTGGGAAGGCTGGTATCGCCACCGGCAGTAGTGGCCGTGGGGCGGTTGCTGGCAAAAATGATTCCGTACTTGTTGGGAAAGGATACAAACGAAGCGTCTACATCATCCCACACGTCGTTGGTTACCTGGTCTACTTTGCCACTTTCTATGTTGTACACAAAAATGTCGGTATGGCCATTTTTGACGGCACTTAGGATCAGGCGCTTGGCATCCAGGTAATACTGTGCATCCTGCACCTGATCAAACGGCAGCACTTTGCGCACTACTATATCACGGTTCACATTGTCGTACACCAGCAGGCGGGTTTCACCTTTTTCCCAATACACTACGGCCAGGCGGCTGCCTTTGCCATCCCACGCCATCACGGGGTAGTTGGGGTTGCGGTCGTGCTTCACGGTGCGTACACCGTTTTTAATCAGCGTACGTGTTTTTACAAAGTTTTCGTACAGCACCACGTTGTAAAAGCCTTTGTTGTATTCGGCCACCGCATAGCTGTAGGCCCGCACATTGGGGTTGGCCGCAAAGTGGTAGTAGTCCCGGTTTTTGTTCACGTCTTCCGTTACGCTGATATTGCCTTTGGGGTAGTTACGCCGGCCTTTGATATCGGCGTAGTAGCGTTCGGTTTCGGCCTGCAGCATTTCCCGCAGCACATCTTTCAGCGGCTTGCGGCAAATACGCTGGCTGGCACTGTTGGTGTTTTTGTACAGCACCGACAGGTACATGAAATAAGTAACGTTTTCTTTTTTGTAGTTGGTAGCCAGGTAGTGAAAAAATGCCTGGCCGGCCAGCGTAGGATAGTCGTGGGCCAGGCTGTAAAAGTTGCGGTATTCCTCTGCCAGCAGCAGATTTTTCAATTCATCGTCCCGCTGTACGTTCCAGCCTTCGGCGGCGTAAAAAATATAACCGTCTGTCAGCCATTTGGGCAAATCCAGCAGGGTAGCATTTCCCAGGGTTTCGCCCAGGTTTTCGCCAAACAGCCGGTTTTCCAGCAAAATGCGGGCAATGCCCAACCGTACCTGCCGGCGCAAATCGGCATGGTTGCCATTGAAGTACACCAACATTTTGTTATTCACCAATTTGGTCATTCCGCCGGGGTCAGCCAGGTCCATTTCGAGGCCTATGTTACTGGTTTCGGCATCGTCCCAGCTATTGTACAGCACTATGTTGGCACGGCGCTGCAGGGCTACTTCCGTGTAGGTTTCCAATTGGGGTAGTTCTTCTTCGGCCATTTGCAGCACATATTTGGCCAGCTCCAGTCCCCCTTCAGTAAAATGAATATTGAAATTGTCGGTTTGGTAAAAGCGCCAATTGAATTTTTTGTACTGAATCCGGTTTTTACCAAACTGCACTGCTTGTACCTGTGCCGCTGCCGGCCAGGCTATTATCAGTGCGATTACCAGTAGCAGGGGGCCGGTCTTCGTCCAGGTAGTTCGCATCAGGTCCTTTCTTTTTATGCTCATTTCGAATATGAACTAAAGGTAGCAGAATAATGACATCGGCCATTTGCCGGGTACAGGGGGGCTGCTATTTAACCCAAATTTTTACCACCCTGGCCGGCAGCCACGGGCACCCGGCAGGCGGTACCACGTTTTTCTGCCACATTTGTGCGCCCAAGTTCAAACGTATACAACATGCTGCGCATTGCACGGTTCACCTTCAATCCACTGGCCGAAAATACTTATGTGCTGTTTGCGCCCGGCGGCGAGGCAGCCATAATAGACCCCGGCGCCTATTTTGCCGAAGAGCAGGCGCAACTGGAAACATTTATAGCCGAGCAACAGTTGCAGGTACGCTACCTGCTGCAAACGCACTGCCACCTCGATCATGTATTTGGCCTGCAAGCCTGCGCTACCCGCTATGGCCTGCAGCCGCACATGCATGGTTGCCTTTTGAATGCTACAGCGGCCCGGTGCAGTACCTGCAAGGCGGGCAGCAGCTGCCGCTGGCCGGGCAGGTATTGCAGGTGCTGGAGGTACCCGGCCACTCGCCCGGCCATGTGGCCTTTTACTATGCGGCCGGCAGCTTTATTGTCAGTGGCGATGTGTTGTTCGAGGGCAGTATCGGTCGTACAGATTTGCCGGGGGCCAATCATGCACAGCTGCTCAGCAGCATTGCTACACAGCTATGGCCCTTGCCCGATGCTACAGTGGTAGTACTCAGCGGGCACGGTGAGCCTACTACCATTGGGGCCGAAAAACAAACCAATCCTTTTTTGCAAGATTTATCGGCCTAGCTGCGGTACTACTGCCTGAGTGCTGCCGGCGTGGTGCCATGCCACTTACCTAGTTTGCATTGGCTTATCTGCAGCTGTCGCTGCTGCACGGTGGCCTGGCCACGTACATGCAGGCCGTAGCCGCCGGCACCTGTTATTTGCACGCTGTCCAGCACGGCCGTTGCTTTTTTGCCGGCCGTGGGTTCCAGGTACAAGGCATCCGCTTTATCGGCCTGTCCGGTACCGGCCAGCGCTGTGCGGCGCAGCAGCAGTCGTCCATGTCCTTTCCACACCAGCCCGCAGCCGTGGCCTTGCTGTAGCTGGCAGTCGTACAGGCTGGCCTGCGAGCCTGCCCCTACCAGCACCGCCATATCTTGAAACGATACTTTGGCCTGCCCATAACCAGTGATGCGGGTACGGCTGATGTGTACATCGCGGCAAGCTTGTAAAAAAATGCCTACTCCATCAAGGTCGGTCATTGTCACATCGGCTATGCGTACGCCGGTGTACCAACTGGTGTCGGCGGTTTGGGGGTTGTCTACCCCTATCAGTATGCCACTACTGCGCCCATTGGTGCGGGTGCCCCGCAGCTCTTGCAACTGGCAGTTGCTGATGCTGATGTCGGTTATTTCGCCACTGCTATCGGGCCTGGCCAGTATGCCCACATGGCCATGCCTTAGCTGCACACCATCAATGCTGGCGTGTTGGCTATTGCCCATGCTCAGCAGCACATTCAGGCTCTGCTCGGGGTTGTATACCTGCAGGTGGCCGTAGCCTAGCAGCTTCCAGTAGCGGCCTTGAATGACCATGCCATAGTTGCTGGATTTTTGGCCTACCTGCACTGGTCGGGGCGCATGAATAATCACTGGTTTGTCGGCCGTGCCCTGCACGTTATTCAAGTAGATGTAGCTGTACTTACCCGCCAGTTGGATGGTATCGCCGGGATGTACCTTGGGCGACACTGCCGGCACGTACAATTCACCGGTTGATCGGGCAGGCATTTTGTGCAGGCGCTGCGCCGGCAGCATGGCAGGCGTAGCCAGGGCCAATAGTAGTAAGAGGCGCATGGTTGAAAAAGGGGTGGATTTTGGGTGGGCCATAAAAGCCCTGCGGTAAAGGTAAGACCGCCAGGCAGCGAAATACTCATTTGCTGGTAAAGGAATAACAGCTGTTCACTGGACGTGTGTGGGCAGCCTTCTTAGGGCAGACTTCAGCGAAAAAAAGACTGGTTTAAACCAATTCAAAAATTGGGACACTTCAGCAAAAGCCAACTTGCGCCGCAGTTCGCCACGTGTTTCATTGTTTACAAATTTCTAACCCCACCAATGCACATGCAACGTCTGTCATTTAATCGTTTGCTTTCCGGCTTTGTTTTGCTGTTTGTTTTTTTACTGCCAACAAGCGCTGATGCACAGCTTCCACCCAGCATTTGCAGCCCGCTGGGCGGCAAGCGGGCCGATATTGTATCGGTGCAAATGGCCTACCGGGCACCCGGCGGTGCCATGCCTTCCTTCAGCATTCCGGCTGGCGCTACCAATGCATTTGTTACCATCTCCAACCACATTTCGGTACTGGCTGCCCCCACGTCCGATCAAAACCTGGGCGACGAAGATTTTGTAACCACCAACGCATCGCTTAACCTGGCTACCAGCCGGTCGAGCGGCTTTTTGAACTACGCTCAAAGCACCAATCCCAGCTTTGCCGAAGTCAATCTTTTTTCGTGGATCAATCTGCCTTTCGGCAGCTGGGCATCTACCCAAATTGCCCAGGGCCAGTCGGCACCCACCTTGCTCAATGATGTACGGTTTACTGTGAGCGGTAGCACCCTCACCGTGGCTGAGTCCAACGCCAATACCTATGCCGTGTATATGGTCGAGTTTACTTCGGCGGCTACCAACTCGCTGCTCGAAAATGGTTTTCAGCGGGCAGTGATGACCGGCGGGCTGCAAACCAGTACCACTCCCATACCAGCCAATACCAATCTGATTGTGATCAGCAAAAAAGGTACCGTGGCCGTATCAAACTATTCGTCGGCCGGGGGTACTGAAGAAGGGTATAGCAGCGATCGCCTGATTATAGATGTAGATGCCGGCCGGACCAATGGCCACCTCACCGTCAGCAATGGGGCCAATCTGGCTTTCCGCTCTAATTACGCCATTGTCAATCATGCCAGCACCAGTACCAGCCGCTTTTTGGCCAGTGGCAATGCTACCGGCGATTTGGCCGGAAAGAGTACTACCAACAGTGCCAACACCAGCGATGTAGGCATTGCCAACCCCGCCATTTACATTTCCGGGGGCAATCTGATCATTGATCGCGACGCTGCCTACCGGGCCAGTTTCGACGATGTGTACATCATCGAATTTTACAGGCGCACCGGCAATCCGATGGCGGTAGAATTTATAGAAACACAAAGCCGCTTTATAGCCAGTGGACAGGGCAGCAGCACCGGTACCAGCCGTGTATTTGATGTGCCAGCCGGTGCCGAGTATGTCATTTTGCGACAAGCAGGCAATGCCAATAATTCGGTGAACGTGCACAACGAAAATGCACTGTCGGCCTACGCCGTCATCGACCTGAAAAATGAAACAGCCACCGGCTATTTTTATCAGCAAGTGGGCTTCGGATCGGCTACGCAGCGCCGCGATGATAACTTCGGATTCCGCAATCTGCCCCTCAATGGTACCAGTGCCCGCAACCCAGGCTTTTCGGCCGGGGTGTACACACCCGGGGCCACCGTGTACGATGTCAGTTTTTCGCTGTCGGCCGATAAAAGCGAACTGACCGTTACCAATGCCTTTGGACTGGTAGCAGCCAATTACCAGGTTATTTCGGTGGCCGATTTTTTTGGTTCCCGTCCTGATTATGCTTTTACGGTAGATGTGAACAGCGACTTTTCGTACGCCAACAATGGCCAGTGCGGCAGCGTGCGGGTATCGGCCAGGCTGTGCAACCCCGGAAGTGGCAACAGCCCCGGCGGCATTCCCATTGCCTTTTACGACCGAAACCCCACCACCGACGCTGCAGCCCGCTTGGTGCATCTGTCCACGTTTAATCCCTCACTGGCGCAGGGTACCTGCTCCGATTTTAGTTTTGATATCGATCTGCGTTCCTTCGGCATTGCCAATCCCAATGCCACCTTGTTTGCCATCACCAACGATAACGGCAGCTTTGTACCCGGTGGCGTAGGCGGTACGGTAGGTACCACTTTCACCCTGGCATCGCTGGCCAACCAGGGTGGCCAGTACCGGGAGTGCGACTATACCAACAACATTGTATCGTTCAGCATCAGTGGTGTTATGCCTTGTTCCAATGGTACCGTCTTCCGCGATGCCAATGGCCTGACCAATAACCAAATAGACGGTAGCCCCATTGGTATAGCCGGCACCAGCCAGCTGTTTGTCAATGTGATCAATAGCTTGGGCAACGTCGTGTTTGTATCACCTGTCAATAACACCAATGGCAGCTTTACGGCGCAGCCCAATACCACCGGCAATTTTCGCTTTCAACTCAGCACTAATGCGGGTACCGTAGGGCAGCCGGCACCCGCTGCTACGCTGCCTGCCGGCTGGGTAGCCACCGGCGAAAACAGCAGTACCGGTACCGGTAGCGATGGCACACCCAACGGCGAGCTGCCCATCACCGGCATGACCACCACAGCGGCCTTCAGCACCCTGCTGGGCCTGCAGCAGCTGCCCAGCGGGCAGGCCTATACGGGCTACGGCTGGCAAAACCCCGGCGGTACCGATCTGGTCAATGTGCCATCATCCGCTTTTCGCGGCGCCGACCCCGAAGATGGCACCTATGCCAATAACCTGAATGGCCGCAAGCTGACCCTGCAGCCCGCTACCGGCGGCACTTTGTATTACAATGGGGTGGCCATCACGGTCCCCACCGTCATTACCAATTTCAACAACGATCTGGTAGATATCGACCCGACTGCCGACGGTAATACCACTGTCAGCTTTGGCTTCAATGTGTGGGACAATGCCGATTTTCCGGCCGCAAGCCCCAGCCTCATCAGCATGGGCTTTGGCGGTACCATTTTGCCTGCCACGGGCTGGCAGCAGCAGGCCCGCCGCACCAGCACGGGGGTGCAGCTTAGCTGGAGCACCCTTACCGAGGCCAATACCCGTCATTTCGAAGTGCAGCGCAGCACCGATGGCCGCCAGTTCCAGCCCATTGGGCAGGTAGCCGCTGCCGGCCATAGCCAGCTTGGCCGCAGCTATCTCTTTACCGATCAGCAGGCCCCGGCCACGCAGCTGTACTACCGCGTGGTGCTGCACGATGCCGATGGTCGCACCACCACAGGTGCCACCCTGCCGGTAGCCGCCGCCGGCAGTGCTGGCCTGCGTGCCTGGCCCAATCCCATGCAGGCATCGCAGCAGTTGCTATTGCCTGCCCCCGGCACCTACCGCCTGGTGTGGACCAATGCCCAGGGGCAGGTAGTGCGCCAGCAGCAGGCCGATGCTACAGGTCAGCAGCCCGCCATTAGCTGGCAGCGCCAGCAGCTACCGCCCGGACTGTATTTGCTGCAGGCTACCCACCTGGCCAGCCGCCAGCAGTACCAGCTGCAGGTAGTGGTTCAGTAGAGTAGTAGCCGGGCATCTGCTTTCGGTGGGTGCTGGCAGCTATCTAAACCTTGGGGCAGTCAGCAGCTCTGCACAGTTCAGCGGTAGTACCTGCCCCTGTGGGCTCGCTGCCGCTCGGCCCTTCGCTGCGCTGCGGGCTCCCCGCTACGGGCGGGGCCCCGCCGGGCCAGGCAGCCCATGTGCTACAGTGCAGTGCCGGGCAGCACCGGCATCAGTCGGTATCTTTGGTGCTTACCAGTATCGCCTGCATGAGCCAGCTCACCGTATCCTTGCTGCAAACGCCCCTTCATTGGGAAGACAAAGCCGCCAATCTGCAACACTTTAGCCAGCTCCTGAGTCAGTTGCCCGCCGGCACCCAACTGGCTGTACTGCCCGAAATGTTTACCACTGGTTTCAGCATGCAGCCACAACAGCTGGCCGAGCCGGCCGATGGCCCCACTGTGCAGTGGATGCGCCAGCAGGCACAGCAGCACCGCATCATTGTGGCGGGTTCCATCATTGCCGAAGAGGCAGGCCACTACTTCAACCGGCTGCTGTGGGTGCTGCCCAATGGGCAGGTAGCCGGCTACAACAAGCGCCACTTGTTTGGCTACGCCGGCGAAGATGCGCATTACCAATCCGGTACCAGCCGCGTCATTGTATCGGTCAATGGCTTCCGGGTGCTGCTGCAGGTATGCTACGATCTGCGTTTTCCTGTGTGGGCCCGCCAGCAGCCGCAGCCCGATGGTGCTGCCGAGTACGATGTGCTGCTGTACGTAGCCAATTGGCCCGACCGCCGCATACAGGCCTGGCGCACCCTGCTGCAGGCCCGTGCTATCGAAAACCAGTGTTATGTAGTAGCCGTCAACCGCACCGGCCACGATGGCAACGGCATTTACCATAGTGGCCATAGCATGGTAGTAAGCCCGCTGGGCGAAATACTGCTGGAGCTGAGCGGCGAAACAGCACCGGGCCATTTTACCCTGCAGCGTTCGCTACTGGAAGAAGTACGTCAGCAGCTCCCGTTTCTAAAAGACCGTGATACTTTCTTTTTGCAATGAGCAGTAATCTAAAGCCGTGTTAAACGAAGCAGTTCTTAGGTTGTCTTAACAAATCCCTCGCAGCATTCTGATAGCGTTACAAATAGTTTCGGCTGGTCATTTTTTCGTCCCCAGAAAAAAATCTAACCAGCATGAGAAGAATTTTTACCCTTATCGGCTGCTGTATTACAGTCGTCGGTTTCAGCCAATTGCAGGTGGGTACTCGCCTGCTGAGTGGCCAGTTCAATCTTGACCACGGTAATACTATACAGGAAGGCTCCGGCATTTATAACAAGAGTAGGGCGACATGGTCGCGACTGGAACTCGGCTTACAAAAGCTGTACAAGCCCAATCGGATCCGCGGTGTAGGTGTAGGTTTCGTCCATTCAAATCAACAAGTAACGAGAGCCACTGGCGTTGGTACCGACAGAGAAACAGAAAGGACGATTATTCGTGGCATGTCTGTTCAGTACTTTGAACAGGTGCTGTTTCCATTTGGCACCAAGTGGTATGGTACTATCACGATGGGAGGGCGTGCGGAGTATTCTTTTGAACACCAAAAGGGCGAAAGGGGTAGCAGCAATAAGTATGATAACTACCAATTCATTATGGGTGTAGCGCCAGGGGTTGCCTACCATTTTCACAAGCGGTGGCTGGCCGATTTTTCGCTGGGGCAATTAGCGGCGTTGAATGTGGTTCACCGAAAATGGCACAACAACAATGTCGACGACTTGCGCTATCAGCGAACAAATGTTTATCTGAGCAGCCTTTTGACAGGCCTTACCTCCTTTAGCGTTGGCTTCCGTTATATCCTTCGCTAAATGCTTGCGTTTCTTGTTTTCTGCTGGTAAGCGCTGCATGCACTGCTTACTGCTGTACTGTCTCACAGGCAGATTACTCATAGTTTTT
>JALOMC010000008.1 GCA_025455665.1 Chitinophagaceae bacterium
TTATCAAAACGACCTGGGAAATAGCGGACTGTTTCACTACAGTGGAACCACTTTTGGGTGGCTACCAGTCAGCGAACTGCAGCGCCTGGGCAGTGGCTGGCGATTGGCCGGCAGAAATCCGGCTAACTATGGACCGGTAGGGTCCGATGCAGTCGACTTTTCGTATTCCATTACGGCAGGCACCGCTAATGGTGCACTGGGCCGCAGCTCAGCTGCTTTTGGCTTTGCCACCACCGCCAGTGGTACTCATTCACTGGCACTTGGCAGCCTTACGCAAGCCCGGGGTACCTCCAGCTTTGCTGCAGGTACAGCTGTTATAGCCAAAGCCCGGTCGGCCGTTAGCATTGGCGAAAACAACGACGATACAGACAACCCTGATCCGAATACCTCACAGGCCTCCGATCGACTTTTCCAGATAGGCAATGGAAGCTACAGCACAGACCTGCGTCAAAATGCCTTGACCGTGCTCAGAAACGGCCAGGTAGGCTTTGGAACGGTGGCCCCGCATGCCAGCGCCCTGCTACAACTTACCTCCAACGATAAAGGATTTTTGCCACCGCAACTTACGCTGGCCCAGCGCACCGCTATTGCAGGGCCCGCCCCCGGATTGCTGCTATTCCAAACTGATGGCAGCAAAGGCCTTTACATTTTCGATGGCGCTTAGTGGCAGCAAGCCGGTACCAGCCAGCTGGAAGCCGTTACAGAGAATACGCTGAGTGGATGGCGACTGCTAGGTGAAAACCCTGCCAACCATGGCGATATTGGTTTTCGTGGTCTCGACTTTTCATTTTCAAATACACCAAGCACCACCTTTGGCGCCACCGGCAATACCGCTACCGCCTTCGGGCTAAATAGTACTGCTGCCGGCTGGTATAGTATGGCGGCGGGTGCAGGTTCCCGATCAATGGCGGCCTACAGCTTTGCTTTTGGCAATTTTGTAGAATCACGAAGCATTCATTGCTTCTCAGTCGGCAGCTTCAACGACGCCGGTGACCCAATTGGCAATACCGAACAGCCAACAAACAGAATTTTTCAAATAGGTAATGGCACATCGTTGGCGAGAAGCAATGCTGTAACCGTGCTACGCAATGGCAACGTAGGCATAGGCCAGGTGGCACCTGCAACCCGGCTACACCTGGCGGGGGGCAACTTGCTGGTAGAAGGTTTCAGCAGACTGGGCGCAGCAGCCGAAGGTGCCCCCAACATCAAAACAAAAAAGATAACTGCCACCGGACCTGCCATCAATGGCAGCATCGCTATCAATCATGGTCTTACTGCTGCCAAAATTCTACAGGTAAGCGTACTGATGGAAAATGGCAGCATCGCTATCAATCATGGTCTTACTGCTGCCAAAATTCTACAGGTAAGCGTACTGATGGAATACGGCCTGGGCGCAGGCGAAACCATTCCTCCCAACTATACTACAGCGGCTGGCTACCAATACGATTGGCAGGTGCGCACCAACGACATTTTCATCATCAACCGCAGTGGTAATAGCGCCAATATTGGCAACCGGCCGGTGAGGATACTGATTACCTACGAAGAATAGAAGTGCTGCGAGTCACCCATCAGTGGCTGGCAGCGCTATCCGATGCCACTGCAGCAATCACACTTAGCAAAAGCTGGCACACTTCTTCTATCTGTGCCGCCGACATAACCAGTGGTGGCGCTATGCGCAGGCAATGCGGGGCAAACAAAAACCAATCGGTAACGAGGCCGGCTTGTACAGCCGCGTGGCAAATGCGCTGGCACAACGCAGGCGAGGCAAACTCGACGGCCAGCAGTAAGCCACGACCATGAATGGCCTGGATGGCCGGATGCTGCAAGTGCTGCCGGAACAGCTGCTCCTGCTGCAACACGGCACCGAAACTGTGCGATGCTCCCTCGCTGTTGGCTAACTGCAGCAATACCTCGAAGCCGGCCAACCCGGCGGCGCAGCACACGGGGTGCCCCGCAAACGTGCTGATGTGGCCCAGCACCGGATTGAACGTGAGCTGCTGCATGTGCTGCCACGAAGCGATAAATGCCCCCAGTGGCAAGCCGCCACCCAGGGCTTTGCCCAGCAGCAAAATATCGGGCACTACGCCATACTGCTCAAACGCCCACAGGCTGGTTTGTATTTCATCGAAAATGAGCAGGGCCCCCACATCGGTACAGCGCTGGCGCAGGGCTTGCAGCCAGGCACGCCGGGCTGGCCGGGCACCTGCTTCGGCCTGCACTACCTCGGCTACCACGGCGGCCGTGTAGCAGGTAATGTCTTGCAGGGCTGCTTCGGTATTAAAATCGGCATGCAGTACATCGGGCAGCAGGGGCCGGTAGGCATTGCGCCAATACTCGCCACCCATGAGGCTGAGGGCACCTTGGGTACTGCCGTGGTAAGCATTGTTGAAAGCAAGGATCTGGGTGCGCCCCGTCACTCGCTTGGCCAGTTTCATGGCGCCTTCGCAGGCTTCGGTACCGCTGTTGGTAAAGTATACGCAATCGAGCGTTGAAGGCAAGTGCTCGGTCAGCTTTTTGGCATATTGCACCTGCGGCGTTTCAATGATTTCGCCGTACACCAGCAGGTGCATGTAGTCGTCTACCTGTTGCTTAATGGCTTGTTTCACCCGCTCGTTGCCATGCCCGATGTTCATGACACTGAAGCCGCTGATCAGGTCGACATACTGCTTGCCCTGCACATCCCACATGTAAATGCCTTCGGCTCTGGTGATTTCGAGGCCGATGGGGGCCGGCGAAGTTTGGGCTACATGCTGCAGAAAAAGTTGGCGATTGGTCATGACGATGCGCAAAGTTGCCGCTTTTCGCCCAACGCCGAGGCAAGGCGCCGCCAAAGGCTGGGCAAATGAGCCACCTAAGCGGCATTTAAAACCAGCTGCTCAATGATGCTTCATCAGTCGTATTCGCAGCACTATTTTTCAGCAAGTCAACAAACCTCATTCTGCTATGAAAAAATGTGTGCAACCAGGATGGCAACTATCGCCTTGCCTGACATTAATGCTGCTGATGGTTCCATTTACCTGGGCGGCAGGCCAACGTAGCGCCCAGCCAGCAGTCCTCAGCCAGGCAACGTTGGTAGCCAGTGCCCGGTGTGGCACTACCCCTCAATGGTCGGCTGAGCAACAGGTAAGGTGGAATACGGACTTGCAGACCTTTGAAGCCTGGGATGGTACCAACTGGCTGCCGGTGCACAATACGCCCCGCCCGGCAGATGACGACGAAACACCCATCGTAAAAGTCACCGAGCAAAATAAGCTAACCGCTACCGGCGGTACTGGTAGCCGGCACTTTGGCCACGCAGTGCACATGAATGGCGATATGGCCATTGTGGGTGCACCCAACTACAACAAAGTTGGCAGCCCTACCAATATGGGAGCTACCGGGCTGGCCTTTGTATTTGCCAGAAATGGCGCCAATTGGAACCAGGTAGCAGTACTGGCCGCTTCGGATGGAAAAAATGGCGACCTGTTTGGCACTGCTGTGGCCATTAGTGGCAATACCGCACTGGTAGGCGCCAAGCAGGCAGCAGTAAGTGGCAAGAAATGGCAAGGCGCCGCCTATGTGTTTGTAGCCGGCCGACAGGGAGGATGGACGCAACAAGCCAAACTGACTGCTAACGATGGCACCAATGCCGATTTTTTTGGCAATGCGGTAGCGCTGGAGGGCAATACTGCCCTGGTAGCGGCCGCAAGCGACGATATTGGCAATGCAGCCGACCGCGGTTCGGTCTATTCATTTGTGCGTAGTGGCAGCAGCTGGACACAGCAGGCAAAGCTGGTAGCCAGCGATGGTAGTGCCAACGATGGGTTTGGCACCGCTATCAGCGTGGATGGTATGTATGCTGTGGTGGGCGCCCAAAACAATGCAAACGCTGCAGGTGCTGCTTACGTGTTTGCACGCAATGGCCTTGGCTGGGCGCAAGCTGGCAAGCTGGTAGCTACCGGTACCGCCAGCAAAGCGTTTGGCTACTCAGTCAGCATTAGTGGCAGGCATATCATTATCGGATCGCTGCACGATGACAACGGTCCCGGCGTAAGTAGTGGTGCTGCTTACATTTTTGAACGCGACGGACAAGCGTGGAGACAACAGGCCCGGCTCATCTGCACCGATACGGCTTCCGCCCGCTATTTTGGCATGTCCGTTAGCACCAATGGCGATTATGCCATTATCGGATCGGTACACCACGATGTAGGCACAGGCACCAACACAGCCAGGGGTAGTGCGTATGTGTACCTGCGCACCGGCGCCTGCTGGAACCAACAGGAAATACTAACGGCCAGTGATGCTGCAGCCGATGATTGGTTCGGCTTTTCTGTCAGCATCAGCGGTAGCCGTGCTATCGTAGGTGCCGTATGGCATGATTCATCGGGCAATACCAATCAGGGAGCTGCGTATATATACCGAACAAACCGGCAACGGCCCTGCGATTAACACCACTGCACAAAGAAAGCTGCAAGATGCGCCACTGTGCATTTGCAGCTTTCTTTCTTATCTACGGCTTGCCACTCTCAAATTTCACCTACGGCAGCACCTCTGCGGTGGCGGTAGTATTGTGGCAGGCCATTCGGGGGCCCATTAAAAAAAACAACGACTGAGCGGCAGCGGAATCCTGGTGCAGACAAAGGCCGGCCAAACGTTTGACAATTACTCTTGTTTTCACTTATCTACGTTCTTCGTCCTCCAGCAAGACATCATTGCCGGATAATGCCGACTGCTTTACCAAATCCATCAGTAGTTTATCTACCGTTTTCTTGTCATATTCACTTTCCTGCACGCCTACCAGATAAATTGAGTCATTGAACAGCAACAACGACTTTTTATCGAGTGCAAACGGACCTGCCACCGCCAGCTGGTAAGTTATCTTGCCTTCCTCATCCTTTATGGGCGCTTTGAAAAGGAAATAACGACACTTGATACCCATAAACATGAGTTCTCGTTCGCCCACGGCTATCAGGGTATCAAGGTCATAGTCTTCGTTGTACTCGTGTATGTAGCTTTCCGCCATCATCTGTTGAGTTCTAAAGCGGGCATCCATCAGGCTTTCCTGCTCTTCATCTGCCAGCAGCTTGTACAGCGACAACCGAAAATTTGGATCGGCGGCCACCAGATTGATAGCATCCTGTGGATACAAATCCTTTGACATGAGCAATTTCAATGCTTCATAAGCGTAGTACCGGCTGCTTTTTGTTGCTTGGATACTGATATCGTACAGCAAAGCATCGCCTGCCGGAGATCGAAGGTTGGCCAGTGCTGATAGTACATCCGACGCAAAGGGTCGAAAGTCATACTCAGGCATCTTTAACCGTGACAGCAGCCACCTGCCCAGGGCAAGGGTAGCCTCCGCATAATTATCCGGCTTGTCTACTTCCTCATTATCGGCAGCTTCCAGTGTTTTGTATAAATACAGCAGCCCGCCGCCATAGGTTGTATCAGCCAATAAGTGGCTCCATTGAGGCAGTAAGGTTTTTGCAGCTGCGGTGTTTTTACCCAGCGCATAAAATAGCTGGTGCACCTGCCCGGCGGCCTGTTGGCTTGCAAATGGAATTCCACGCTGTACCACTGACAGCGCTGGTGTGGTTCCTATTTTCACCAGGCTCTTCAGCACATCCAGTTGGCAGGCAGTAGCAGTGTCAGCTTTTTCATACAGCATCTGCAAATCAGATACGTCGGTCGAATCTACCAGCTCTTGTATTACATCCCAGGTGTTATCGTACAAAGAAGGATAACTGGTATCACGAATCCACTTGGTTCCTACTTGCCGATACAGAAGGGGCAAATGCTCCCGCGAAAAAGGCAGTTCATCCATTTGGCGAACCGCCACTTCAAACTCGTCGGTTGGCATACTGGCCAGCCGTTTGAAATACTCTTCGGCAGTCTGCTTTGTCAAATCAAATGCTGGCGATGAACGATCAATCCTGAACATACGAAACCACTCATTGATTACCGGCGCAAACACCATGGCACTATCTGCTTGCAACTGTTGTCTGTACCATCTGTTGCCGGCCTTCACCACGTTCATTCGCAAAAAGTCGCCATTATCTGTCAAAATCATGGTAATGTCCAGCGAAGGGTAAGAACCGTTGCTCGAAAACTGTCGTTTCAGTTCTCGTCCCTTTTCATCTCTCAATGCCTTTGCAGCAAATCCTGCCAACCAGGCCGAGTCGCTGCTGGCCCATGCGTACCGCGAAAACTCACCCGACACAGTATGCATGGTTGCTGCTAATAGGGAGCTGTAAGACAAAATGGTGCTACTATCTACCTCATTGTAAAAGCGCTTAAATCCGGCTTTCCCATCTACTTGCCCTACCACTACACTGTCCAGCACGGCCGATGTAGCCTGCAGCGTAGCCGGATAAGGAAGTAGTCGAAAGCTTTCGAAGAAGGCCTGGCTGGCAAGATTGCTAAACGTTCGTTCGTTATCGAAATACCACAGGAAGTACACACGCCCTCCCCGCTTCAGCATGCGCAGATCGAATCGGATGCCAGGCTGCAGAATACCTGAAGCAAAGCAAGCCGGATATTGCAACCAACTGGTATCCGTTTTTACCAAACGCTTCACTTCCTTCCCTTTCAGGTTGGCTACTACTTCGCTAAATGCAAGTCGCCCGTCCAGTGCTACCGCTTTGTCTGTCAATCGGGTCACCTGTACCATTAGCTCAGTAGAAGTGCCTGGCGGCTGCAGGTACAAAGTGGTTTCTTTCACGGTCGCATTCGAATCTTCCTCCGACTTCAGGTGATCGGGATCCAGCAGAGGTTCCCCGGGAAAATCGACAGCAAAAAAATCGCTGCTACTACTAAATGTTTTTTGATCTGCCTGCTTTCTTTCAAAAACCTTCAGCGACTGAAAAAACTTTGCAGCCCGGGCTGATTGCAAGTCTTCCGCTTTTTTGGCACTCATGGTCAGGTTGAAAATGATATTTCCTTTGGAATACATATCTACCCGGGTCCACCCATCTTTGGTCAAAAGGGTCACACTTTTTCCTTGCAGCCCATTGGCAGTTACATCTACTGTTTCAGCTTTTGTTTTGCTACTCACCTTGCCTACCGTACCAATAATTTGCTCCATGATGCTATCTACAGCACCATTCCCCAGCTCTTTCTGAACAGGTATTTGTGTGACCAGATAAAAGCTGGATGTTCTCCAGTCGGTGCAGGTACGCAGCACTACATTAGAAGAACTAATGCTATTGGTAGTAGGTGTGTCGGGAAATGATACCCCATATCCGCTTTCTTCAAATCGGTAAAAAGTCCAGTCATTGTTGCCCGCACTATCGGCGGCAGGAGGCGTGTATTTCGAAGCCAGCAGTCTCTTTTTCGAAAAGACAGGCGTCACATCGTAACCAGCCTGTCGCAGTAGCTGCACCAGGCCGCTGCTGCCGGGCAGGTGGGCCACCCCAACGGCTACAAACGCACTGCCCGATCGCATGATGGGCTCCATCGCCGCCAGCATATTCGTATTGCGTACCGACAGGAAGGGACCCTCCCAACTAGCGGGCATGTTTTGAACAAGCTTTGCTACTTCCGGCAAATTGAACTGAAGATACGCCCCGTTCAGGTCAATCAATTTGGCGTTCTTCCCCAATTGGCTCAATACTTCCGCCGGTTCAAGCTTCTGTAAAAAACTATCCAACAGCGCAGCTTGCTGCTGCATGGTTTCCAGCGCCGCCACCCGCTTACTCATTTTTTTTGCCAATGAAAAAAGATAAACATCCATCATCAGCGGCATTGTTTTCCCCTTTAGCCGGGTTGATTTACTTCTGCCGATCTTCATCACCAGCTCACTCAGCGTCATATCTTCCAAAGGCGAATCCAGCAGTGACTGCCATTCTTTTTTAAAGGCCTGCAGTTGCGCCGGCGACAGCTTATTTGCCATGCGCTGCCTGGTCGCATCCTTCATGCCTTTGGTGATGCTGTAGTTGAACAAGCTATCAGCATGCACCTCCATCACGTAAGTGTCCGATGCTTCTAAAAAGTGATAAAGGGAATCCGGAAAGTTGAATAGCTCTTCTTCGGTACGATGAATAGTACCCCACAGATAAGAGGGCTTGGCCAGTCCGTTGCCACTTATTTTGAACAAAAAAGTTTTGGGCTCGGCCGATTCAGCCTTTGCCTGCGCATGTGCCCACATGCCGGCCAGCATACATGTAACAAATAAGCCGGCAGTAAGCAGCGGGCGTAATCCTGGTTTCATAAAGAATGATTGCAAATGCATAAATCAGTGTGCGAAGTTGCTGGCAAATAGCCGAATTTCGGTGCACCGTTTAATTACTTTTTATGCCCTTTATTTTATCCGTGCTGGGAAAGCACCCGCAGTTTGGCGCCGATTGTTTTGTAGCCCCCAACGCCACTATTGTGGGCGATGTGCAGATGGGCGACCAGTGCAGCGTATGGTTCAATGCGGTGGTACGTGGCGATGTGCACTACATAAAAATGGGGCACAAAGTGAATGTGCAGGATGGCGCCTGCATCCACTGCACCTACCAAAAGCACCCCACCCATATTGGCAACAACGTGAGCATAGGGCACAATGCCATTGTGCATGGCTGTACCGTGCACGACAACGTGCTGATAGGTATGGGTGCCATTGTAATGGACCGCTGTGTGGTGGAAAGCAACAGCATTATAGCGGCCGGAGCGGTGCTGCTGGAAGGTACCCACGTGCCGGCGGGCTCCATCTTTGCCGGGGTACCGGCCAAAAAAGTAAAAGACGTATCGCCCGAGCTGACGGAGGGCGAAATAAACCGCATAGCCAACAACTATGTGAAGTACAGCGGCTGGTTCAAAGAACAGCCCTGAAAACAAAAAATCCTTGCTGAACGCCATTTTTGGCCAAAAACGCTGACCTTTAATGTGGCAACACAGTTTGTGTTGATCCAATCCAATCCGGAATCAATGAGAAAGGGACTACTGATGTTGGCATGTGCCGGCTTTTTGCTTTCATGTGCTGGTAGCAAAAAGCGGGGCTGCGCCAGCTCGAGTGCCAACATGGGCGCTGAGCGGGTGCTGGCGGGCGAAAAGCCTGAAAAAAAATCGAAGTTCAAAATCAGGGGTATGAATTGAGCCGTAGGTAAACGCGGTTTGATCTTCAATTATTTGCCGTATGAGAAAGGCTGTTTTTCTGCGGGTGCTGGGTGCTGCCATGGGCAGTGCTGCGGCCCTTTTTTCGTTTGGCCAAAAGTGGATGAACATACCGCTGGCCAATAAGCAAACCTTGCAACTGGGCCCGGGCATAGCACCCCGGCAGGTGCAGCCGGTGCAGGCGGCCAGTGGCGAGCAGCGCTACTATTGGGCGGGCCATGTGGCATCGCTGCCTGCATTGCGAACAGCCGTGGCCAACGGGCTGCTACAGCCACTGAGCCAGCTGGCGCCACAAACCCTGGTATTTGCCAGCCGGCAGCTACCAGCTACCAGCAGCCTGGCAGCGTGGGGGCTGGATGCCGTGGGCGAGCTACCTGCCCGTCTGAAACTGGATGCCGCCCTGGCCGCTGGCCGCATAGCCAGCCATGCCAAAGCAGGCACCGCACAAGTACGGGTGCTGGTAAGCTGCTGGCCCGACGCTGCCCTGCCCGCCGCCGATGCGCTGCGGCAAGCCGGCTTCAGGCCCGAATGGAGCCCGCTGAACCAGTGGCGGGTGTACCCGCTACAAGCCAGCCTGCAGCAGGTACAAGAGCTGAGCCGCCTGCCCTTTGTGGCCTACGTGCAAACCGCCACGCCACCCGAAATACCACTGAATGAAACCAGCCGTACCATGGCAGCAGCCTCGCCGCTACGGGCTCCACAAGGCGGCGGCGGCCGCGGTCTGCTGGGCCAGGGCATTGTGATGGGTGTAGGCGACGATGCCGACCCCACCCTGCACCCCGACCTGAGCCAACGCATTTTCAACCACACCCCCGGCATTGTAAACGAGCATGGCGCCCACGTAACCGGTACCGTAGCTGGTGGCGGTATTGTGCAGGCCGAAGCTGCCGGCTATGCGCCGCTGGCATCCATAGTAAGCCAATGGTTTAGCGGCGTGTGGCAAAATGCAGCTACCTACGTGCAGGACTACAACATGCTGGTAACCAATAATAGCTACGCCAATGTAGTGGGCGACTGCGACCTCAATGGCGTGTACGACCTGACCAGCAAGCTGCTGGATGACCAGGCTTTCAGCTTTCCGCAGCTACTGCATGTATTTGCCTCGGGCAATGATGGTGAGTTTACCTGCAGCCCCTACCCGTTTCACTATGCCACGGTGCTCACCGGCCTGCAAACAGCCAAAAACGTGATCACCGTAGGCCGTACCGACTTTGTACAGCTGGCCAGCAGCAGCAGCAGCAGTGGCCCTGTAAAAGACGGACGACTGAAGCCGGAAATAGTAGCGCTGGGTGAAGCCATCGTGAGTACGCGGGGCAATTACAGCTATGGTTTTCCTTACTGGACCAGCTGGGGCACCAGCATGGCGGCACCGGCCGTTACAGGTGGGTTGGGCCTGCTGTACGAGCGGTACAAGCAACTGTTTAGCAATGCCAATGCTCCCGGCGACCTGATGAAGGCCCTGCTGCTGAATGGGGCCCGCGACATAGGCGCCCCCGGCCCCGACTACCGCCACGGCTACGGCATGATGCAGCTGGAAAACAGCTTGCGCATGCTGGAAAACAATACCTACAGCCGCCGCCAGATAGGCCAGGCACAGGTGCAAGACACTGTAATAAGCGTGCCGGCCGGCACCCACCAGCTAAAAGTGATGCTGTACTGGCACGACCCCGCGGCCAGTCCGCTGGCGGCCAAAGCCCTGGTAAACGACCTGGACCTGGAAGTACTGACCCCCGGTGGCAGCACGGTATACCCACTGATACTAAATGCCACGCCTGCCGGAGTAACGGCGCCGGCCCAACCAGGCATAGACAGGGTAAACAACAGCGAGCAAGTAGTGATAAACACACCCGTGGCTGGCAACTATACGCTGCGGGTGCGAGGCTACGATGTGCCGGTGGGAGGCCCCCAAGGGTATGCTCTGGTATTTGATGCGCAAGCAAATGGCATCCAGGTATCTACCCCCTTTGCCGGCGAAGTGTGGTCGCCTTCTCCCTCGGCCATTCCGCTTAACTGGGATTACCGCGGCAGTTCAAACAATCCATTTACGCTGGAATATTCGCTGGATGGTGGCAGCAGCTGGACCTTGATCGACGCCAATGTGGCCGGCAACCTCCGCTACTACCAGTGGTTTCCGCCAGCCGGTACCATTGTCACAAATGCCAGGGTGCGCATCAGCAAAAATGGCACTGGCGAAAGTTTTACTACCGGCCTCTTTTCCATTATCAACCCACCAGTGACGGCGCTGGGGCAGGGCACACAGCAGTGCGAAGGCTATATCAACATTAATTGGACGGCCATACCCGGCGCCGATGGCTACGAAGTGATCATGCTGCGCAATGGCAGCATGCAGCCGGTAGCTACGGTGGGCCCCCTGGCCACCAGCTACACACTGGGTGGCCTTAGCAAAGACAGCACCTACTACATGGCCGTTCGCAGCATTAAAAATGGGATTCGCAGCCGCCACACGCTGGCGCAGGAGCGACGACCCAATACCGGTCTTTGCAATGGCAGCATCAGCGATTTTGACCTGGCGCTGGATAGTGTACCATCGCCGGCGACAGGGCGGCAGTTTACCAGCACGGCCCTGAGTGCCAACAGCACGCTGCAGATACGCATCAAAAACCTGGATGATGCCGCTGCCAGTGCCTTTAGCATCAGCTACAGCATCAATGGCAGCCCATTTGTAAGTACTCCGGTAAATGCCGCAGTAGCCGCCGGAGCCACCTATGTGCACAGCATTCCCGGTATCGATTTATCAGCCGCCATCGACTACAACCTGGTAGCCGTGGTGACCAATACAGCTGCTACTGATGTAAACACAGCCAACGATACCCTGCGCACCGTTATTCGTCACCTGGCCAATGCTCCTCTCTCGCTGGCAGCACCTTTTGCCGATGGATTTGAAACGGCCAATATAGCCACCCTGGGCAGCAATACCCGTGGCCTGGCTGGCACGCAGCGCTGGGACTATAGCAGTACCGATGTGTATGGCCGCCTGCGTACCCGTGCATTTTCGGGCATAGCCCGTAGCGGCCAAAGAGCTATCACGCTGGATGTATCAAAGGCATTTCCGCTGGCTACCAACCCTATTAATTATCTCACGGGCACCTTCAACCTGAGCAATCCTGGCACCGCCAATGAGATTCGCTTCGATTTTTGGTTCAAACAACATGGCTTTACGCAGGCACCGCATCCGCAAAACAGGGTGTGGGTTCGCGGTACCGATACCGACCCGTGGATAGAGATTTACGACCTAGGCAACAACCACGGCCCCGCCGGCGAATTCAAGCAATCGCCCAGCCTGGAAATACAAGATGTGTTGGCGGCTGCCGGCCAATCACTCAGCAGCAGCACACAGGTGCGGTTTGGGCAGTTTGCTTTTTATGCCGCCTCTGACAACCGGCGGTTTGGTGGCTACACTTTCGACGACATCCAGCTATACGCCGCACAAAACGATGCCCAACTGGTAGCCATCGATACACCTTTCATTAACAGCTGCGGATTGAGTGCTGCCACGCCGGTGCGCATCAGGGTACGCAATAGCATGAACCAGCCCCTGACCAATGTGCCAGTGAGCTATCGGGTAAATGGCGGGCCTGCGGTAAATGAAACCCTGGCCAGCATACCAGCCAATAGCACGGTGAGCTACACCTTTAGCAGCACGGCCAATTTGCAGTCTACCGGCACTTACACAATAGCAGCGGCCGTGGCCGTGCCTGGCGATAATGTAAGCAGCAACAACGAGCAATCGGTAAGCATCGTGAATCAACCGGTGATTGCCAGCTTCCCGTACCTGCAAAACTTTGAAAGCGGCGCCGGTAACTGGTACACTTATGGCACCAATAGCAGCTGGCAGCTGGGTAGCCCGGCCAGCCGTACTATTACAGCCGCCGCCAGCGGCACCAATGCCTGGAAAACCACGCTGGCCGGCAATTACAACGACAATGAGCAAAGCTACCTGCAGTCGCCCTGCTTTGATATCAACAGCATGACACAGCCCACCCTCAGTTTTGCCTTTGCCTACGATATGGAAGACTGCCGGGCCTTTAACGTAGTGTGCGACGCCGCCTGGGTAGAGTACAGCTACAATGGGCAAACCTGGACCAAACTGGGTGCAGCTGGCAGTGGCACCAACTGGTACGATTTTGCTGCCGCACAAGTATGGATGGGCCGCAACCGGACGGTGTGGCGGGTAGCCAGCTTTGCACTGCCCAAGCAACCCGGCGCTTTGCGTCTCCGCATCGTCATATCCAGCGACGATGGTGTGAACCGCGAAGGCATTGCCATCGACGACGTTCACATTTTTGATAACACGCCCATTTACACCGGACCCGGCAATAGTGCAGCGCAAACCCTGGCCGTGAGTGGTACCAATCCGGTTCACTTTGTACAAGGGGGCAAAATAATGGCCAGCCTGTGGCCCAATGGCAACAACCTGGGCAATACAGAAGTGCAAACATGGCTGCACAATGGCGCCGTTCGAAATGATGGCAGCCAGTACTACGCCAACAGAAACATTACCGTAAAACCAGCGCAGGCTGTAGGTGCCAACCCGGTTACAGTGCGCCTGTACTTTACCGATGTAGAAGCCGAACAAATGCGCCTGGCCAGCGGCTGTGCCAACTGTACGCCGCCAGCGGCCTACAACCGGCTGAACATTTCAAAATACACCGATGCCAACCGCAGCCAGGAAGATGGCCAACTTACCAACAACAGCGGTGGCAGCTGGCGCAGCATCGCCAATAGTCAAATCAGTTTTGTGCCTTACGATAGCGGCTACTATGCGCAGTTCGAAGTATCCGATTTTTCTGAACTATGGCTCACCGATGGCAACTTCAACATACCACTGCCTGCTACCTGGCTGCGCTTTGATGCTGCCGCCCTGCCCAATGGCGATGCCCTGCTGAACTGGCAAACAGCCAATGAGCAAGATGTGCAGTACTACGAAATAGAGGTAGCCACCGACGGCCGCTTCGAGCCAATTGGTCGCCTTGCGGCCCGCAATGCACCCCAGGCCAGCTACCAGTATACCGATAGCCGTAGCGGCAAGCGAGGCACCCTGCTGTACCGCATTAAGCGGGTAGACCGCGATGGTACTGCGGGCTACAGCGTGGTGCGTAGCCTGCGCTTCGGGCAGCCGGCACTGCGCCTACAGCTACAGCCCAACCCTGCTACCAATGCTACATGGGTGCAGCTAAGCGGTGCGCCTGCCGGCCAGCGCATAGGCTGGCGCCTGAGCGATGCAGCCGGCCGTGTGCTACAAAGTGGCCACTGGATAACCAGCGGCACCGCTGAAAAATGGCGCCTGGCGCTGCAAGGACTGCCTGCCGGCACCTATTTGCTCAGCGCCACCGATGGCCAACAACAATGGCAGGAAAAACTGCTGATCACACAGCAATAAGCTGCCAATACTTTAACCACCCAAAAGACGGAGCCACGGTTCCGTCTTTTTTTTGCCACCCGGCGCCCGATGGTACAACCCCTTGTGGCAGTCGGTTGTATACCATTGCCTACATTTGCCGCCCCCTATGAATTTGGATGCGCTGAAAGAAACGTATCGCAACGACCCCCGCATATTTCAAATAGCGGACAGGCTTGCTTTTGCCCAACCCCAACACATCAGCGCACAGGGCCTGCACGGCAGCAGCCAGGCCATGACGATGGCCGCTGTATTTGAGCACCCCGCCGCCGCCGGCCTTAATCACCTGGTGATACTGGAAGATGCTGAAGACGCAGCGTACTTCCACAACAGCCTGGAAAACATTACCAATGCGCTGGATCTGTTTTACTTTCCCAGCTCCTTCAAAAACAAAAAGAACTTTCGGCTGCTGAATAGCAGCCACGTGATGCTGCGCACCGAGGCACTTACCAAAATAGCCGCTGGTGGCAATAAGAAAATACTGGTAAGCTACCCCGAAGCCCTGTTTGAAAAAGTGGTGGTGAGCAAAACCCTGAGCGGCAACATCATCAGCATCAAACAGGCGGAAGAGCTGAACGTAAATGGCATTCTTGAACTGCTGGTGATGCTGGGCTTTACCCGAACCGATTTTGTGTACGAGCCCGGGCAGTTTGCCATCCGTGGGGGTATACTCGATATCTATTCGTTTGGCAATGAAAAACCATACCGCATTGAGCTGTTTGGCAATGAGGTAGACAGCATCCGCCTGTTTGACCCTGAAACACAACTGAGCGAACGCAAGCTTCTATCGGTTAACATTATCCCCAATATAGAAACACAATTTGAGCAGGAAGAGAAAACAACCCTGCTCGACTTCTTGCCAGAGAACACTGTCATCTGGATGAACGATTGGACGTTTATCCGCGAAAAAATGGAGCAGGAAATAGAAAGCCTGCATATTTTTTTAGACTACCTGAAAGACAACCCCGGAGCTGCTATTGATAATAGCGATGAAGAGGATAAACCACTGGTAAAAGAAAACGTGAGTGCTGCCGACTTTGTAGTGCCGGATGCATTTGAACACCTGATGGCTGCCAGACATCAGGTAAGTTTCGGAGGATCATTTGCACAGGTGGCGGCGCTGAAATGGGAAGGCACGGTGGTACCGTTCAATACCAAACCACAGCCCAGTTTCAATCGCAATTTTAATCTGCTCATCAGCGATCTGAAAGGCTGGGAGCAAAAGGGTTTTGCCATTTACCTGTTTGCCGAGCAGGCCAAACAGCTGGAGCGGCTCTACAACATTTTTGCCGATCTCAACACCGAAATTCAGTTCAACCCGGTAGCCGTCAGCATTCACGAAGGGTTTATAGACGAAGACTTGCAACTGGTATGCTACACCGATCACCAGATTTTTCAGCGCTACCACAAGTTCAAGGTGAAACAGGCTTTTAGTAAAAACAAAGCCATTACTTTAAAAACACTGCGAGAGCTACAGCCTGGCGACTACGTAACACACATCGACCACGGCGTTGGCATCTTTAGCGGCCTGGAAAAAATGGAGGTGAACGGCCGCATGCAAGAAGCCGTCCGGTTGCGGTACAAGGATGGCGACTTGTTGTATGTAAATCTTTCTTCGCTCCATAAAATAAGCAAGTACACCGGTAAAGAAGGGCATGTACCCAAAATGAATAAGCTGGGCAGCGATGCCTGGAGCCGGCTGAAAGAAAAGACCACCCGGCAGATAAAGGACATTGCCGAAGACCTGATAAAACTATACGCCGAACGCAAGGCGCAAAAAGGCTTTGCCCACAGCCCGGACAACTATATGCAAACCGAGCTGGAAGCCTCCTTTATATACGAAGACACCCCCGACCAGGCCAAGGCCAGCACCGATGTAAAAAAAGACATGGAAAAAGACAGCCCCATGGACCGCCTGGTGTGTGGCGATGTGGGCTTTGGAAAAACCGAAGTGGCCATTCGGGCAGCCTTCAAATCGGTATGCGATAGTAAGCAGGCGGCCGTGCTGGTACCTACCACCATTCTCGCTTATCAGCACTACAAAACCTTTAGTAAGCGCCTTGAAGATTTTCCGGTCACGGTAGATTACATCAACCGGTTTAAGAGTACAAAGGAGAAAAAAGAAACCCTGGCCAAACTAAAGGAAGGAAAGATCGACATCATAGTGGGTACACATGCCCTGCTGGGTAAAGAGGTGCAATTCAAAGACCTCGGCATCATGATCATTGATGAGGAGCAGAAGTTTGGCGTATCGGCCAAGGAAAAACTGAAGCAACTGCGTACTACGGTAGATAGCCTCACACTCACCGCTACGCCCATACCGCGTACACTGCAGTTCAGCCTCATGGGGGCCCGTGATTTGAGCATCATCAACACGCCGCCACCCAACCGGCAGCCCGTGCAAACAGAAGTGCAGGTGTTTAATGAAGACAGCATCCGCGATGCCATTTACTTCGAAACCGAACGTGGCGGGCAGGTCTTCTTCATTCACAACCGGGTAGCCAGCCTGCCCGAAATGGCGGCCCTTATTCGTGGCCTCTGCCCCGATCTCAGCATTGCTTTTGCCCATGGCCAAATGGATGGCGACCAACTGGAAGACACGATCCTGGATTTCATGGACAAACGCTACGATGTGCTGGTATGTACCAACATTGTAGAAAGTGGCGTGGATATTCCGAATGTAAATACCATCATCGTAAACAATGCCCACCAGTTTGGCCTGAGCGACCTGCACCAGCTGCGTGGCCGCGTAGGCCGTAGCAACAAAAAAGCATTTTGCTACCTGCTGGCACCACCCATGAGCACCCTGCCGCATGATAGCCGCAAGCGCCTGCAAACGCTGGAACAATTCAGCGAGCTGGGCAGCGGCTTTCAGATAGCCATGCGTGATCTGGACATCCGCGGCGCCGGTAATTTGCTGGGCGGCGAGCAAAGCGGTTTCATTGCCGAAATCGGCTTTGAGATGTATCATAAAATACTGGACGAAGCCATCCGCGACCTGAAGCGCAAACAATTCAAAGACCTGTTCAAAGAAGAAATTCAGCAGCAGGACGATTTTGTAAGCGACTGTACGATTGAAACCGATCTGGAAATACTAATACCAGATACCTACGTAGAAAATATAGCCGAGCGACTAAGCCTTTACACCCGGCTTGATCATAGTGAGGACGAAGAAGAATTGGAGGCTTTTCACCAGGAATTGCAGGATCGCTTTGGCCCTGTACCAGCCCAGGTAGAAGACTTGTTTCGCACGGTGCGTAGCCGAAAAATGGCGGTAGCATTGGGTTTCGAAAAGATGCTACTGAGAGACAATGTGCTGAAATGCTTTTTTGTACCCAACCATGAGTCACCCTATTTTCAAAGCGAGGTGTTTTTGAAAATCATGCAGTTTATACAAACTGAAACCAACAAAGCCAAACTAAAGCAAATTGGCAAAAACGGCATACTGGTAGTAAGCGATATCATCAGCATGGAACGGCTGCTATCGTTTGTGCAAAAGCTACATCGCTTTGCGGTACCGCAACCAACACCGGTTGCCACCTAAATCATTTGCGCCTTCTGCTCCAGCAGTTTCAGCATGGTTTCCCGCAGATCTTCGGGCTTGAATGGTTTAATCACAATGGCATCCATCCCGGCATCCATGCAGTTTTGCGCATCATCTTCTAATGTGCCGGCGGTTAGGGCCACAATAGGTACCCATGGCCTTTCCAGCTCCACTTCCAACCGCCGTATTTCCCGGGTGGCAGTCAGGCCATCCATCACCGGCATATTGATGTCCATCAGCACCAGATCGGGCATTTGCCGGCGATAAGCCGCCACTGCTTCTTCACCATTGGTAGCGTTGCTGATGCGTAGCGAACTATCCATATTCAGCAATAGTTGCTCTGCTACCATGGTGTTGATCATATCATCTTCTACCAGCAAAATCGTTTTTCCCTCCAGCGAAATCACCTGCTCCACAGCCGCTTGCTCGGGGCCCGTGGTAGCACTACTGGCACCAGGCGCCCATGCATACGATTGCAGAAAATAAAATGTAGCCCCCTTACCCGGTTCGCTCTCTACTTTCAAGTCAGCTTTTTGCATGGCTAAAATTTTTCGGCACAAGGCCAGCCCTAAGCCGGTACCCCCAAATTCGCGGGTAATCGATGAATCAGCTTGTGCAAACTCTTCAAAAATCAATTTCTGTTTTTCGGGCGGGATGCCAATGCCCGTATCCGCTACACTTACGTGCACGGTCACAGCCCCGTCGTTATAGCTCAATACCTCCAGGCGCAGCGCAATACTTCCTTTTTCTGTGAATTTCACCGCATTGTGCATCAAATTGGTAATTACCTGCACCATCCGGCCCCTGTCGGTAATTACACTTCGCTTTTCCAGCAGCGGATCGCATTTGTAAATCACCTCCAGCTGCTTTTCTTGCGCCAGCACCCGGGCCGAATCGGCAATGTTTTTGGTCAGTGCGTACAGGTTTACTTCATCAGCACTCAGTTCCATTTTGCCCGCTTCTATTTTGTTGTAGTCCAAAATATCGTTGATGGTAGTAAGCAGGTGATTGGCAGAAAACAGCAAGGTGTCGAGATATTCCTTTTGATCGGGCCGGGGCGACTTGGTGAGCATCAGATTGGCAAGGCCGATGACCGAATTCAGCGGTGTGCGAATTTCGTGCGACATGGTCGACAAAAAAGCCGACTTGGCTTTGATTCCTTCCAAGGCATCATTGCGTGACTTTTTGAGAACGTAAGCAAACCGATAGCTGAGAATGAGGCTTTGCAAAAAGAAGAATAGCACATAGCCCAGCAGTGAAACCGACTTCGGCGCATCTACCACCGCCAGGTACTCTACAATAAGAATACCGCCAATGACCATGAGTACTGCGGTGCTCATAAGTGCATAGCCGGCACCCGGGCGACGGCGAAAAGCGGCCAGCACATACACATAGGCAATGTAGCAGGTGGCTATTACCAACACCACCAGATAAGGCTGCAGCAGGTGGGTAAACCAATAGGTAGGCAAGACCAGACTAGCAATAAACACCAGGCTGAGAATAACCGTGCCTTTAGTGATGCGCATGCTCATTTCATTGGGGTACAGGTAGCGTGTGTAGAGCCCAAAAAAGATGATACTACCCCCTAAAGACAGATACTCGAGCCGCACGGCAGTAAACCAATCGAGACCAGGCAGGATACCGTGGAGTGTATATTGATCTACCCCGATAATGCGGTAGATATAGGCCAGACAAAAAAGCGAGAAGTAAAGAATGGCCCGGTCGTGTGTGCCAAACAAAAACAAACCCAAAAAAAACAAGCCGCCCATGAACAGGCAGCCTGCCAAAAAGATATCATACGCTTGCGATACGTCTACTTCGTTTTTCAGCACATCATTGTTGCCAATGATCAACTGCCGGTAGGGTCCACCCCGCTGGTGATGAAAGTTGGCGTATTGAATCAGTATCTGGAAAGTGTCTCTATCGAAATGCAGACGCTTGGCTACCGGTCGGAAATATGGAGTGGTGGTTTCGGCACTGGTGCCGGGCTTGCCGTTTTGCAAAAAATCATCGCCGTCTACAAACAGCCGGTAGCTACTGTACCCATCGGGCATGGCCAATGCCAGATCTGCCGAGCGGGTACCTTTTGGCACCACTACCAGCAGGCGATAGGTAGCATAACCACGGGCCGGCAAAGACTTGCCCTCAATTTCGGTGCTGGTCCACAGCCGCGGATACTGTACCAGGTAGCCGTTTTGCAAGGCGGCGGTGTCCTTGGGTGTCAGCAACTGGCCGGGATAAATAGTCCACTCGCCGGACAGCGCATACTTATTCTTCGAAAAATCGGCTTTGGACAGGTCTGCTACCCCCTGCCGGGCCGAAACGATGTATACGCTACCGCCATCGGCCATGGCCTGCCCGCTGCAGCCTACAAAAAGCAGCAACAACAACCATCGCCGGTGGCGAGCAAAAGCAGCCTCATATCCCATGCTTGTATTCAGTAAAAATAAAATTAATGGTTCACCATCTCCTGACCAATAACCATTATCATTCGATAGGATGTAACAGCCGCTGGTGTAGCAATAATTCTACAAAAAAGATGCCCGGCCAAGGCCGGGCATACCAAACGAGAAAATAATGATGACTAATCAGAAGCGCTTGCTGCCATTGGGCTGAAAGCTGAAGCGGAACTGATAAAAGAACTGGTTCAGCGCTTTCACAGCCGGAGATGCAGCCGGGTCGGGTGCTACGCCATTGCGGTAAAAGCTGGTCACTTCCATTTTAGCAAACCTGCCATCAGCCGTGCGAATCACAAAGATTTTGCCCGGAATGGGAAAAGCCAGAAAGGTAGCGGTGCTGTAGGTGTACCAGCCGCCCGGCATAGGATTGATGGCCCATGCTGGCGCATTGTCCTGCTTAAAGGCGGTATCGGCTTCGTTTATCTGCGTGTAATTTTCAAATGTGCTGTTGGCTACAAACGCTGCCGCATTGCCACCGCCGGTAGCACTGGTGCCGCCATTTACTTTAATAAAAAACTGCTTGAACGCAATATCCCATTTGTTGGTCAGGGTGTCCGCTCCTTCAATGATCTTGTTTTCACGCAGACTGAAATACGTAAAACGATTGGCCCCGATAGGGCGGCCGGTGGAAGAGAAACCGGTAGTAGTATCAGCCGGCAGGTTGACCACTGTTTGTACACTCACAGGTGCACTGATGTTGTTTTCACTCTTGTCGCACGAAGCAGCAGCCACGCTCAGCACAGCCATTGCCATCATCCATTTGTTCTTCATCGTTATACTTGGTTTTATTGTTTTTTCCATTCGTAGCTCAGGCCTACAAAACCGGTGATGCCGGGCAGATTGGCCAGGTTGTTGGGGTCGCGGTGGTTCAGCAGGTTTTCGGCACCAGCCATGGCACGCCAGCGGGCGCCCAGCTTCACGCCTACGGTGCAGTTCAGCATCACAAATCCGCGGGCCATTTCATCGGCCCGGTTGATGATGGCGTTGCCATCGCGGTCGAAAGTGCCCCAGCTGCTGCGGTACACCGCCCGCACACTCGCCTGCCACTTATCGGCCCTGGCCTGGTATTGCAGTTTGGCATTGGCCATGTGGCGGCTACGGCCAGGCAGGCCGGCATAGTCGCTCAGCCGCAGCTGGTACACCGCTCCATCACTTTCGCGGCGACCAAACACTTCGCCCTTGCGAACCCGGCGGTACACATCTTTATCTGCCGCAAACAGCCATTGGTACCCGCCGGTCAGTTGCCAGCGTTCGTTCAGCTGGTAGCGCAGGTTCCACTCTGCACCGGTGGTAAACGAGCGGGCCACATTGAAGTAGCTGAACACTTGCGAGCCTGTAGGGCGCAGTGCCACCACATCAAACATGATTTGGTTGCTGATATCGTTGTAAAACAAATTGACATCGGCACTGAACCGCTGGCTAAACTGATAACTGGCACCTGCATTAAACCCATGGCTGATTTCGGGCTTCAGCTCGGCCAAATCAGACGCCCTTGGCAGTATTTGCGCTACAAAACCCTGCTGCTGCAGATCGGTGAGGCGCTGCATCGAAATTTCGTTGGCACCAAATAGGGTGTACCCACCCGATGCATTGTTGATAAAGCTGAGATAGAGCTGGCGAAAATCGGGGGCTTTGAAGCCTGCGCCGTAGCTGGCTGTAAGCTTGAGGCGCTGCGTGGGTGCATAGCGCAAGGCCAGTTTGGGGCTCAGGCGAGATGCGTACACCTGGTTATTGTCGTAGCGCAAGCCTGATATCACACTCACCCGGCTGGCCGGCCGCCATTCGTGCTGTGCAAAGGCGTAGGCAATGGTATTGGTACGTACCCCGGTGTAGCGGGTGGTGTTCAGCTGCTCGTACACGGCGCCGGCACCCAGCGTCAGTTGGTGGGCGTCCGACAGCTTCCAGTCGGTTTGGTTTTCGAGGCGATAAAACTGCTGGCGAAAATCATCGGAGTAGTAAGGCTGCCCATCTTTTTGCTGAAATAACTGCTGCCGGCTGCGATAGGCAGTGCCGTACAGCCGCAGCGTCGTCGTCAGCTTTTGGCTAAACTGGTGAACGAGCGACGCATTGAGATTGGCATCGTGTAGGCGGGTATTGCCACTGATGCGAACGGGGTTGAGGTTTTCGTCGGCCACCTCATACACATTGTCCGACCGCTCCTGATAAAAACGGGCATACAACAACAGCCGTGTTTTATTTGAAAACAAATGCGATACCTGCGCCTGGCCCGTGTGACTGAAAAAGGGATCCTGCTGGTTGCCAAACAGCTCGGGCTGATGATCGATAGCACCCATGCGGTGATAATTGTATGACAGGTGTGCCCGTGTATTGCCATTTACTACCGTACCAGCCACCGTACCATCTACCATGCCATAACCACCGGCTTTGGCCTGCGCCTGCAGCGTATTGGCAGCCGGCAGTTCGGTAATGATGTTGATGACGCCGCCCATGGCTTCGCTGCCATACAGGCTGCTGGCCGGCCCTTTGATGATTTCGATTTTCTTGATATTGCTGAGCGATATCCGCGACAGATTGAGCGTACCGCCCTGCCGGCCTACAATGGGTTCGCCATTGATGAGGATGAGGGTATAATCGGGGCTCATGCCCTGCAACTGGGCGCCATTGCCAAAAATGCCGCCACCAAAACTGCCGCTGCCCGATCCGCTGGTGACAAATATGCCGGTTTGCTCCTGCAGCAGTTCGTTCAGGCGCCGCAGCTGTACCGCCTGCAACTGGGCCTTGCCAATGAGCAGTGCGGGCACCGCTACATTGCTCAGCTTGCGTTCGGTGCGGGTGGCGGTTATTACCACGTCGTCATCCCGCAGGCTGCTGCCGGCCAGCGTGTCAGCCGGCTGGGCCTGTAAGGCCAGCACCGGACATAAAATAGCAGGCAGCAATGCTTTGAGCATAGAGGTGACTTCTGATTTCGGGCGCAAAATTTGCCCATCGCCTGTCGCCAATTATCATGAGAATGTAAAACGCTATGAATACGACGTCATTTGACAAAGCCATGACAGACCTCGTGATATAACCAGCAGCTATGAATCAAAGCTTCGGTGCTGCTGGCCCGTATCGTTTAGTCAATTATTTTCCGGTTGCTATGTCATCTGTCCAATCTACTACCTGCCTCAACTGCGGCCATGCCCTGCAGCCCGATCACCGGTTTTGCCCGGCCTGCGGCCAGGCTACCCACCTGCACCGTATAAACGGCCACTACCTGGCGCATGAGGCTGTGCACTATTTTACCCATGCCGATCGTGGCATCTTTTTGCTGCTGGCCTCGCTGCTGCGGCAGCCAGGCATAGCTGCCCGCCACTACCTCGCAGGACAACGGAAAAAGTACTTTCCGCCACTCACGTTTTTTCTGCTGGGTGCAGCCATCCTGGTGTTTATGAGCAAATGGATTGGCAACCCCGGCGGCGAAGCCTTGCAAAACATACAAGCGGCCCTGCAAAACCCAGGACTATCGGCAGCTGAAAAACAGCAGTTGCTGGTAGCCAGGCGTAGCATGCAGGCCGCCGACTTCACGGCCCAGTACGCCAATTTTGTGAACATGCTGGCCACCCCGATACTGGTGATGTGGATGTATCTGTTTTATCGCCGCCAGCGGCTCAACTTTATCGAGCACCTTGTTGCTAATCTTTATTTCGTCGGGTTTACTTCGCTCGGCTACTCGCTGCTGTTTGTACCAGTATTTCATGCCATCAAACAGGGAAGTTCGGTCTACGCCATCATCCTGTTTTTGTACTTCGTGTTCGAAATTGGCTATCGCAGCATCAGCTATTATCAGCTCTTTCCTGAACTGAAAGGAAAAGGCGGCGGTTGGCGTTGTGTACTCGCCAGCCTTTGCAGTACCCTGTTCTGGTTCTTGCTCAGCTTTACAGCCATCACCCTGTATGTGCTATATGGCGGGTAAAAGGATGCTGTAGCCTACCCCGGAAGAATGCTGACCGCTGCCGCCATTGTGCTACCAACAGTAGTGAACGGTGATGAGACTCAACCGCTCAAACAGTCGCCCTACACCACCACGTTGATCATCCTTCCCTTCACAAAAATGAACTT
>JALOMC010000135.1 GCA_025455665.1 Chitinophagaceae bacterium
AGCAGTCATTAACCTGGAAGATGTGCACCTGGCACAGGCCAAAAATTACCTCGTCGCCTATCATCTGCCTGTGGGTTTGCTGCTCAATTTTGGTAGTACCAGCTTGCAGGTGAAGAAGGTGTTTAATAAGAAAGTGTCTGAATCAGGATCAGGATAGCCCGGATTGAAGGATGAACCGGATGCAAAACATCCTGAAAATCCAATCATCCTGCAAATCCTGATGCTGACATCATCCTGCCAATCCTTTCATCCTCCTAATCCGAATGCTGACCATGTGTAGCAACTAAATCATCTCCGAAGTTTGGTTGGTGTCCGAAAAAACTTTGCGGAAATGATGTGGGAGGTTGCCTGTATCACCATTGGATGCTTCGCGAAAGACACGAGGTATTGGTAAGTTACCCTGCTCCCCTGCGCTTTACTTTGCCGCCGGCATGGCTCCCATTCCCTTACCTTGTGCGGGCATGCCTGTTCCGCTCTCGCTTACCTTGTATCACTTTCGCCTGGCCGACCGGCTGGATGGGTTTAGTCCGGTAGAGCTGGCTGTGGTGCAGCGGGTGTTTGCCCAGCTGGCGGCAGAACCGCTGTTTGGCTGGCAGCGGCAGCACAATTTTTGCGAAGCCCGGGCCGAGGCAGCCTCGCTACTGCTGGAAGCAGCCCGCTTGCCGCATGCCAAATGCTGGGTGTTTGGCGCAGCCTTTTTGCACAAAGGCTATGTGGGCGGCCTGATGCACCACTGGAACTATCATGTAGCCGTGGCCATGCCCGTACAGCAAGATGGCCGGCTACAATGGCGGGTACTGGACCCCTCCACCGCCAGCGGCCCCACCAGCCCCGAAGCATGGGCCAGTGCCGTCACTGCCTATCCGCACAGCTACCACCTGCTCAAGCAGGCCGATTACTACATCTTTCCCGCCCCCGGCAGCAAAAAGCCCAACTGGCACCGCCGCCACCACCGCAACTTTCGATGGGCCATGCAGGGCCTCGCCGGTATCAATGGTCTTACCCCCACCGGCAAGGCCCAACTGGCATTTGGCCAGCAAAAAATAGCCCGCACCACCCGGCAATTTCGCCAACTGCTAAGCAGCATAGCAGCGTGGAAACAGCAGATAGCCGGCGCTGGCCATGCGTGAATGCCATCGTGTAGGCCGCCCACCACTTACCGGGCAGCATTCGCACAACTACAATACCTCGGCGATAAAGGCTTCCCCTTCGAAAGATGTGGATGAACGCACCCAACCAACTGCCGACCGGTCTGTTTTGCAAGGCTGGCTGCCGGCTATCTTTGCCCCTGCCAGCACCTTCACCAACCTGTCATCCTATGCTGCACCTACCTTATCGCCTTCGCCCCGCCGCACTCTGGTTTGTTTTGGCGGCCATCGGCCTGTCGGGCTGCTACATCACCCGGGCTTACCGCTTTCGCAAGTTTGAGCTCAAGGATATTCCCAAGCTCGATACGGCCTTGCTGGCGCCATCGGCCACGCCATTTCAGTTTGCACAGGCCGCAGCCGGGCAGCCCGCCCGCTACCCCCGCCTGGCAGCCGTGCTCGATAGCCAGTTGGCCAATACCCGCACCTATGCTTTTCTGGTTATCAAAAACGACAGCATTCTGTACGAACGCTATTTCAACGGCCTCAGCGATAGCTTGCTCTATCCTTCGTTTTCAGTCGCCAAATCGTTTGTATCTACCCTGGTGGCCATGGCGCATGAAGAAGGCAAAATACCCAGCCTGCAAGCACCCATCACCACCTACCTGCCGCAGCTACTGCGCCGCGACGAACGCTTCGGCCGCATCAGCATACAGCATGTGCTGGATATGGCCAGCGGCATCAAAAGCAGCGAAAACTACGACAACCCATTTTCCGACGTACTCAAGCTGGGCTTTACCAAAAACATCAGCCGCCACACCCTTAAAATCCATATTGAAAAAGAGCCGGGCAACGATGAGTACAAGAGTGTAAACACCCAGCTGCTGGCCATGATAGTGGAAAAAGCAACCGGCAAAAAACTGCAGCAGTATGTGCAGGAAAAACTATGGCAGCCGCTGGGCATGGAAAGTGCGGCCACCTGGAATATTGACAGCCGTAGCCGCCAGCAGGTGCGGGCCTTTTGCTGCCTCAATGCTACGGCCCGCGACTTTGCCAAGCTGGGCCGCCTGTACCTGGCAAATGGCAACTGGAATGGACAGCAGCTACTAAGCCCCCAATGGATACAGGCCAGCACCGCTACCGATACCATGATCAAATACAATGGCTATCGCAACCAATGGTGGGCCGCCCCTAATCGCCACTATTTTGCCGATTCGGCCGAGGCGGCTCGCTTTGCGGCAGGCCTCACCGTGAAGGCTGCTTTGAGGGCCTACAACAACAGGCAGGGCAAGCGCCAGTACCGGGTAGACCGCTGGACCGGCGCCTACCATGCCGAAGGCATTTTAGGCCAATACGTGTATGTGCACCCTGCCAATCGGGTCATCATTGTGCGGCTGGGCTACTACTGGCAGCACCCCGCCATGGGGGCCGAAGATTTCATTTACAGCGTGGGCGATCAGCTGAAGTAAGACAGGCTATGAATGGCCAGACGGCATACCATCACTACAGCTTTTTAAACCAAAGAGCCACCCGCTGGGGGTGGCTCTTTTCCAAATTGCATTTTACTTACCACTGCTGGGCAGTTTCGTCACACCTGGCTCCAGCGGCGTGGGCTGCCCGCAGTGCGGGCCCGCTTCCACAGTTGGCTCATCTGGTTCCACCAGGTTTGCAAGGTTCGTTTGGCGACGATTGTATTTACGGTGGGTATATACGTGTAGTCGCCGGCATAAGGCAGGTACATGTGCTTTGTTTTTTTGGTTTGAAAAAAATGCTCAGGCAGGATACAAGCGGCACCCCGAGGCCGTGGTACTGGCCCCTGCTCGTCCGGGGCTGGTCAAATTCCATCATATCCTGCAAGCCCGGGCACCTGTGAAGGCGCTATTGTGGGCCGGGTTCCTGAAGCGGTTCTTTGATTTGACAAGGCAAAACTAGGGTGGCCCCGGGGCGGTGGCAAACCAGATTTAGCCGGCCGGCATGACGGCAAAACGGGCACTGATAAGTCTAAATCATTGGGCATCAATGTTCAGCATAAGCATTTAACATTATTGTCAAGGGCTGGTAAGCGGGTCATTTTGCTCATTTTTTCACCAAAAAATACATGCGCTGCTATCCAAATGCCCTTACTTTCGTCGGCCCTGCCGCCAGCCAGCCAAGCTGCCGGCAAGGCACCAAACGGTTCTTTGAAAACATGAATGCACGAGCCCCTGCGGTAAGTTTTTTCAGCCTTATCCCTATGCCACTATTCGTTTCGTTGTATCGCTTAGCTGGTTGGTAGCCTGCTGCCCGGCCACGGGTAGCCATCGGTACACGCCCCTCTTCTATCTATTCCGCTATCTAATTTATATAGCACCTCTCTTCCTCTTTTTCCATGCCCGCAGTTTGGCCTTTCCGGGGCCGCCTCGTTTTTGCTGTCACGTGCTTTTCTGTTTTCAGCCGATTGGTTATTGTATCACTATTTCGAAAACCAATTTGGAACGATGAAAGACCAACTGACCAAGATTGGCGTCTTTTACGACGGCAATTATTTTTTGCAGGTAAGCAACTACTACGCCTATGGGCACAGCCTGCGGCGCCGCATCAGCATTTCGGGCCTGCACGAGTTTATACAACAGCAGGTAGCCAATGAAGAAAATGCAGATGTAAGGCGCTGCAAAATAGTGGACGCCCACTACTTCAGGGGCCGCCTGAATGCTACCGAAGCCAGCCAGCGGGGCGACCGCCTTTACTACGACCGGGTGTTTGAAGACATTCTGCTATCGGAAGGGGTAACCACCCACTATCTGCCGGTGCGCATGGGCTACGATGGCGTACGCCACGAAAAAGGCATAGATGTATGGATAGCGGTAGAGGCGCTGGAACTGACCTACACCAAGCGTTTTGATGTGGTAGTATTGATAGCCAGCGACAGCGATTTTGTGCCCCTGGTGCGCAAAATGAATGCCCTGGGCACCCGGGTGATGATACTGAGCTGGAACTTTGACTACACCGGCGAAAACGGACAACGCTACATTACCCGCACCAGCCAGGACCTGGTAGACGAAGCCAGCTACCCCATGCCCATGCACGATTTGATAGATGCTGGCCTCAAATACAATGACACCCGCATCAGCAGCCTGTTTGTGCAAAACGAACAGCGCCGCAGCTACCAGCCCCCGGCCAATGGTGAAGGAGCCCCGGCTATTGAACTCACCGGCGGCGAAGGCACCGGCGAAATCCTGAGTTTGAAAAGTGGGTTTGGCTTCATTCGCTTTCCGCCCAACAACCTGTTTTTTCACTACAGCAGCCTCGTGGGCGTCGAGTTTACCGATTTGCAGGTAGGCGATGTGGTCAGCTTTAAGCTAGGCAAAAACGACGAAGGAGGCGATGTAGCCAAGGATGTATACCTGGTGAGTGCCAGCGACGGCAATTTCAATCGGCAATAAACCAGATCGATCCTCAAGCACTGCCGAAGGGCGCAAGGTGATCTTTGCGCCCTTCGCGTTTTTTTCTATACCTGCAAAAGATGTTCACCGTTGGGGTGCGCTGCCTGATCAATACCGAAGCAAGGCCGTCAGTCGTTCGTATACTTTGTCGGCATTTGGCAGCATAGCTTTTTCCAAAGCCATATTGATAGGTACTGCCGGCAAATCGAGGGCCCCCATTACCTGAATAGGCGCATCTAAGCGGGCAAAGCAAGCTTGCTGCAAGCGACCTGCCAGGCTTTCGGCAAAGGAGTGGCTCTGCTGCTCTTCGGTCAGCACCAGGCACTTGCCATGGCGCTCCACTGCCGCTACCATGGCTGCTTCATCCACTGGTGCCAGGGTGCGCAGGTCCAGCACTTCTACCTGCCCGGGCAGGCGCTGCGCTGCTGCCAGCGCCCAGTACACGCCCATGCCGTAGGTAATCACACAGCAGCTGTCGCCGGCTGCTATTGTGGCTGCACTGGCCGCCAGCACGGTGCGGGCCTGCCCCAGCGGAATGATATAGTCGGCCGAAGGCTCGGGGCAGCGGACCGCCTCAGTACCCGGCACTTTGCTCCAGTACAGCCCCTTGTGCTCCAGCATTACTACCGGGTTCGGGTCCAAAAAGGCAGCCTTCATCAGGCCCTTCATGTCGGCCGCATTGCTGGGGTACACCACTTTTATTCCTTTGATGCTGAGCAGGGTACTTTCTATACTTCCGCTGTGGTAGGGGCCGCCGCCGCCATAGGCCCCAATGGGAATACGGATGAGGGCCTGTACCGGTCGTTTTCCCATGCTCAGGTAGCTGCTTTTGCTCAGCTCCGTTACCAGTTGGTTAATGCCGGGGTACACGTAGTCGGCAAACTGTATTTCTACAATAGGCTTGGCCCCTGCGGCACTCATGCCGGCAGTACTGCCTACAATATAGGCTTCCTGAATAGCGGTGTTGAACACCCGATGATCGCCAAACTGCTCGGCCAGCGTGGCCGCTTCGCGAAACACGCCTCCCAACCGGCGACCTACATCCTGCCCGTATAGCAGGGCCTCTGGGTATTCGGCCAGTATTTCACGAATGGCAAAAAGGGCCGCATCTACCATCATCACTTTGTCGGCACCGGCCGGCTGGCGGGTACCTGCTTCGTGCTGCACCGGTGTGGGGGCAAATACGTGCTGCATCACCGCAGCTTCATCGGGCTCGGGGGCTGCTTGGGCCCGGGCAAATGCGTCGGTTATTTCATTGGCAACAGTTGCCTCTAATTGCGCCAAATGATCGGGGTGCACACCCAGCTGCAGCAGGCGCTGGCGCAGCCTTGGCACCGGATCCAGCTGCTGGTGGCGGGCCATATCGTCGGCTGCGCGGTAAAACTCGCGGCGCACCCCGCTGGTATGGTGGCCCAGCAGGGGTACCCTTGCCTGCAGCAGTACCGGACCTCCGCCCGTGCGCAGGTGCTGCAGGCAGCGCTGCACCGCCTGGTAGCTGGCTTCAAAATCGGCGCCATCTACCCGCTCGGCCAGCAGGCCCGGAAAGCCCTGGGCAAATTGTACTGCATCCATGGCCCGGGCTTCGGCAGCACTTACGCTGATGCCCCACTCATTGTCTTGCACCAGGTACAAAATGGGAAGTTGGTACAGCACTGCTACCTGCAGGGCTTCGCTCACTTCACCCTCGGTCATGCTGGCATCGCCCAGGCTGCACACCACCACACCCGGCTTTTGCAAATAGTGCAAGCCATGCGCCAGGCCGGTGGCAGGTATTACCTGCATGCCGGTAGCACTGCTTTGGTGCAGCATTTGTGGCCGCTGTGCGTGGGTACTGCTGGGGTGGCTGTAGTAGCTGCGGCCGCCACTAAAGGGGTCGTCGGCCTTGGCCAGTAGTTGCAGCATCAGCTCGTGGGGCGTCCAGCCCATGGCCAGCAGCAGGGCTTCATCGCGGTAGTAGGGGCTTACCCAATCGGCCGGGCCCAGTTGGTAGCCCACTGCCAGCTGTATGGCCTGGTGGCCCAGGCTGGTACTGTGCACATATTTGCAAACAGAGCGGTTCTCATCGTACAAGCGGGCCATGCACACCGTAGCGTACATGTGCCGGTAAGCTTTCAGCAGTAAGGCTTCATCCGTCATAGCGTGGCAAGCAACATCA
>JALOMC010000136.1 GCA_025455665.1 Chitinophagaceae bacterium
CGATAAGATTGAAGTAAGCCGGCGTCAAACGGTGAAATTTAAGGAGCTGATGAGCTTGTAGCAGCTACAGGACCACACTACTGCATCGCTACTTTCTTTCCATCTTTGTCCTGCTAACACATGTAAAGGATGAAAAATCTACTAGCCACAGTGGTGCTGGCGGCAACGGCGTATGCCGGCCTGAGCCAGCCGGTGGAGCAACTGATTAACCCAACCGAAGTAAGCCGCATATTGGGCACCCTGAGTGCCGATGACATGCAGGGGCGCTTTGCCCTGCGTGGTGAAGGCATCCACAAAGCGGCGGCGTTTATAGCGGAAGAGTTTAAAAAAGCCGGGCTGCAACCAATGGCCCCTAATAGTGGCTTTCTGCAATCATTCAGCATGTACACAGCGGTAGTGGCGCAGTCTCGCACCGTACTGGATGGGCAGTCGGTTGCACCCGAGTACATATTTTGCCAAACCAACCAATCAGCCCTGAAGTTTGGCCCCGCCGATGGGTATGAAGTAGTGAGCATTGGCGCCACCGACAACTTTTTGCAGCAGTACCGCAACCTGCGTGGCAAATCCAACAACGTGCTGGTGTTGGTAGATACTGCACACCGCAACCTGCTGGACCGCATCAGGCGCCAAAGCCCCCCACGCTTTGCGCAGCCAGGTAGCCAGGTATATCTGCTTACCACCAATAGCAAGCCATCGCAATGGCTGGTAGACGTAGATCTGCAGCTGACCACAACCACTATGCAAAACGTAGTAGGTGTGCTGCCAGGCAAAACGAAAGCGCAGGAACTGGTGCTGTTTAGCGGCCACTACGACCATATCGGCATTCAAAAGCCCAACGAAAAAGGCGACAGCATTTACAACGGTGCCAATGATGATGCCAGTGGCACCACTGCTGTCATTTTGCTGGCTCGCTATTTCAAGGCGCTCAACAACAACGAACGCACCCTGGTATTTGTAGCTTTCACCGCCGAAGAAGTGGGCGGATACGGTTCACAATATTTTTCGAAACAGCTGGATCCCGCCACGGTGATGGCCATGTTCAACATAGAAATGATTGGCACCGACAGTAAATGGGGCACCAAATCGGCCTTCATAACCGGCTACGAAAAGAGTGACATGGGTAAGCTGCTTGAGAAGAACCTGGCAGGCACCGGCTTTCAGTTTTACCCCGACCCCTACCCTCAACAGCAACTGTTTTACAGAAGCGATAACGCCACCCTGGCCCGGCTGGGCGTGCCGGCCCACACCATCAGCACCAGCAAAATGGACAATGAGCCGCACTACCACAAAGCCAGCGATGAAATAGGAACACTGGATACCAACAATATGGCTGAAATAATAAAGGCAATAGCCCTGAGCAGCCGCAGCATAGTAGCAGGTGCCGATACACCTACCCGGGTGAGTGCCGCCAGCCTACAACGCTGAAAAAACCGGACCAGCAGAGTTGTACAAAAAGTAGACCTGTCAGCGGCTGGCCGTTCTATCACATATGTGGCAAAACAGTGGCTACAAGCGCCAAGCTACCTCCGAAGAATGCTGCGAAAAGGAAAGCTGAGGTATACGCACACTGTACACGGTTTCTCGCACCACGGCCTCCAGCCCGGGCAGGCACGCCGCTATGGCCGGTGTGAGCGTTGTCCCTTTTCGCTGCACCAATCCGATGCTCATGGTTACCAGCCATACGTCCGGCATTTTACCCTCTAGCTGCAGGGCATTTACCAGGTCACGCATGCCTATGTTGTAAGCGCCCATAGCCCTCGGAAAATCGGCCGCACACTGCGGACGCACCACGCTGATGCTGCCCACCGCCTTGTTATCCAGTGCGGCATCTATCATGATAACCGTGTTGTATTGTTCAAAATACTCCAGCAAGTGAAATCCGCCGGTGCCACCCTCCAGCACGTCGGTTCCGGCCGGTATGCTTTGGTCAGCTTGCATTTGGCGTACCAGATGAACGCCCACTCCTTCATCGCCGTTGAGGTAGTTGCCAATGCCCAAAATCAGTATTCTACGTGTCATCGGGGTTGGGTACACCTGGCTGGTTTAATTCGAAATAGCCAGTCATGACCAACCTGCAATTATTGTGCCCTTTTTTGTGGCAGGCGTCCACCATCCATTTCTGCCGTATACCCACCAGCCCTTTCCCTTTTCTAAGACCCTGTGGTGCCAGCTCTCTCCACGGTTCATCGCTACTACATTCTGCATAGCTGTCTTACAGTTTTTGGTAAAATGACCGACCATCGACTGTAAAAAACCGATACCTGAAGGACAGCAAAAACAAAAAAGTCATCGACCATCGCAGGTAGCCATCTTCTTATTGAAACTGCAGCATCAACCGCTCCATTTCGGCTGCAATAGCTGGCAGGCAAAGCTGCCCGATGCTACCCTCATGCGTATGCTGCAGCTGTCGAAAGTCGTAGCGAAAAAGCCCTTGCTCCACCTGGTTCCCAATTTGGCGGTATGCATCCCGATAAGACATTCCTTGATTCACCAGTTCATTCATAGCCTCTACTGTAAACAGGTAGCGATACTTTTCATCTTGTAATACATTCTCTTTCACCTCCATATTCTCCAGCATCAGCCGGGTCATTTGCAGGCAAGCTTTCAGTTCTTCTATTGCAGGAAATAAAATCTCCTTTGTCAATTGCATGTCACGGTGGTAACCGCTCGGCAGGTTATTTATCAGCAGCGTCAGCTCATTGGGAGCGGCTTGAATACGGTTGCATTTGGCCCTGATCAACTCAAATACATCCGGATTTTTTTTATGCGGCATAATACTGCTGCCGGTAGTAAGCGATGAAGGAAAGCTGATGAACCCAAAATTTTGATTGAGATACAAGCAGCAATCGTAAGCCAGCTTGCTCAGCGTAGCGGCCACATAAGATAATCCGGTTGCCACTGCTTTCTCTGTTTTGCCACGGGTCATCTGTGCATACACGCTATTCCAGTTGAGCGTAGCGAAGCCCAACTTCTCAGTAGTACTGCGCCTGTTGAGGGGAAATGAGGAACCATACCCTGCACCGCTACCTAATGGATTTTTATTGGCAATCCGATAGGCTGCGGCCAGCATCTCCAAATCGTCTACCAGGCTTTCGGCATAACTACTCAGCCATAATCCCGCCGAGGATGGCATGGCCATTTGCAAATGCGTATAGCCCGGAATCAACTTGTCTTTGTGCTGCTCGCTTAACGTCAATAATAAATCGAACAGCTGCTTTACCCCGGTACTTACAGCACGGCACTCCGCCCGCAGGTACAGCTTTATATCTACCGCTACCTGATCATTTCTACTGCGGCCGGTATGAATCTTCTTCCCAGCCTCGCCTACCCGCTGTGTCAGCAGCAACTCCACATACGAATGGATATCTTCCACATCGGCCGGCAGTTCAAACCCTTCAGCCGACACTTCTTGAGCAATCTGTTGTAGTGCCTCCAACAACTCCTCCAGCTCCTCGGCCGTCAACAATCCCTGCTCGGCCAGCATGGCAGCATGTGCCGCAGAGCCCTGCACATCGTACGGCGCCAACAGCACGTCGAATTCTTTGTCTCTGCCCACGGTAAATTTTTCTACTAACTGCGAGGTGCTTGTATTGTCTTTTGCCCAAAGTTTCATGCCTATAAATTTAGCGGATGCCCGCGGATACTATGTTGAAAAATGGCCCGCAAACCTTCGGTTGAATACTGCTTTCCAACGCTGCAAGGCAGGTTTTTCTACCCGGCGCCAGCTGAGCCATCCCAGCAGCAACGTAATGGGTAAACTAAACAGAAACAACCAACCATGCGAAGGTTGATAAAAGTATACCAGCGTTTGCTGCACAGGACTTCCGTAGATGTAGACACCATATGAGATATCGCCCAGCTTTTGAGGTAGCCGGTTGAGCCATAACGAGTAGTGCTGACCCACCAGCAATACCGCCAGCGGCAGCAAAAAATAACCGGCCCAACTGTACCAATGCAGCCAGAACGACAGCAACAGCAATCCTACTGCAGCCAACCACCAGCCCCTGCCACGCAGCCGCTTCGGACAACCTAGATGCGCCAGCAAGCTACCCGCTACAAACGCAGCGCCAAATTGCACCAGGTGGTAGGCATTCAATATCCATCCAAATTGCAAAAGCTTTTCTCCGTACACCATGCCCATACAAACGGCTATTGCCAACAAGAGCATTAGTACCGATCCCACGACCATGCGCTGCTGCCGCCATCTGAACAGCAGGGCCAGCAACAGGTAAAATGTAAACTCGTAGGCGATGGTCCACAGGCTGCCGTTGATGGTAGCATTGTGCGGGTTCGACTGAAACACCCCCTCAATGACTGTCTGCTTTACATAAAGGCTCAGGTTGTAGGGCACATAGGTCCAAACCGATCTGTTTTGCCAGTAGGGCCCGGTGCCCTGGTACACAAGCCAGCCAAAACACACCGTGAGCAGCAACACCACAATCATTCCCGGATAAATACGCAGGATACGACGCCACAAAAAATCAACAGCGCTACTACTCCGCTGCATACTTTGGTACACCAGGTAGCCACTGATGATGAAAAAACCTTTCACGCCGATATCCGTAAAATAGGTTTGCCCACCCGAGAGCTGGCATAGCCAATCACAATCGCTGATGCCGGTAAACATGTAGGCATGCGTAATCAGCACAAACACTGCGAATAGCATACGCAGAAAATCGAAGTTGTTCTGCCGGTCAGTATGCAGGCTTCCTACACTCATTCCATTGTCAGGACATGACTACCTTATTCAATAAGGCAATGTAAGTAGCAATGCCTTCTTCAATCTCCGACAAAAAGATGTATTCATCAGCCGTGTGGCTGCGGGCACTATCGCCAGGGCCCATCTTCAAGGTAGGAAAAGGCATCAGAGCTTTATCGCTGGTAGTAGGCGAGCCATAGTAACCCTTGCCCAAGGCCATACCGGCCCTCACCAGCGGATGATCCAACGAAATAGAAGTACTCTTCATGCGGGTAGTACGTGGCTTGAAACTACTCTTCAGATTCAGTCGCAGCGCATCCAACACCTCTTCAAAACTGTAAAGTTCATTTACCCGCACATCTATCACAAACTTGCAAGTACTGGGCACCACATTGTGCTGCACATTCTCGGTGCCAATCACAGTTACCGTCATACGGCTGGGCCCCAATAGGTCACTTACTTTATCAAATTGGTAATTGCGTATCCAGTTGATATCATCTATTGCATTGTACAGTGCATTTTCGCCTTCATTGCGGGCAGCATGACCACTGCGACCGGGCGCTACACAGTCTATTACCATCAGGCCACGTTCGGCTACTGCCATTTCCAGTTTCGTAGGCTCGCCCACAATACCAAAATCAATATTGCCCAGGTAAGGCAATACCAGTTCTATCCCATTTACACCACTGATCTCTTCTTCGGCACTGGCAGCAAACACCACGTTGTGGCTCAATCCGCCCTTGTCTACAAAATGCAAAAACGTAGCAATCAGCGATACCAGACAGCCGCCGGCATCGTTGCTACCGAGGCCAAATAACTTACCATCCCTCTCTATAGGCGCAAACGGATCGTTGGTGTATCCTTTATTCGGCTTTACGGTATCATGGTGCGAATTCAGCAGCACACTGGGCTTACTGTCATCGTAGTGCTTATTGAAAGCATACACATTGTTGCCCACCCGCTTATGCCTGACACCGTGTCGCTCAAAAAAAGCGCAGATCAGTTCGGCAGTTTCATTTTCTTCTTTCGAAAAAGAAGGTGTGGCTATCAGTTGCTTCAGCAAGCCGATGGATTCCGCAAAAAGCACTTGTTCTGTCATGACTAAAAAAGTTGAGTGAGTTGGTCTATTGTCAAATGCTCGTAGTCGGCAATAACCATCGAAACTGGTAAGGACTGCATGGCACGTGCATCCATACCGGTGGTAATGCCAATCACCTTCATGCCAGCAGCAAGGCCCGCCTGAATACCAGATACCGTGTCTTCAAATACCACGCAATTGGCAGGTTCCACCTGCAGCTGCCTGGCCACTTCCTGGTACACGGCAGGCGATGGCTTTCCTTCCTTCACCGTATCGCTGGTCACAATGGCATCAAAAAAAGATCGGATCTGAATGGCATCTACTGTGAAGTCGGCATTGGTCCAGTCAGCAGCGGTTCCCAATCCTATTTTCAATTTTGCGGTCTGCAACTGCTGCAACCATCCGACCAACCCGCTGATGGGTTGTATTTCATTTTTATAAAGTTCTCTGAAAGCAGCCTCCTTCAGCATACCAAGCCGATAGCTTTCTTCATGGCTGATATCACCAAAAATTCGTGGCATGATGTCAAACAAGGTACCATGGTGAATCCGGTCAAACTCCTCTTTGCTCAGGTAAATACCCTGCTGCTGAAAAAACAGTTCCCAGCTTTTATGGTGATAAGGCATGCTATCTACCAGCGTACCGTCCATATCAAAAATAACCGCTTCCAGTGCCATCGTTATCGTATAACAGTCCCTTGAATATCGTTTCCTGCATTGGCCTGCAAATCATCTGCATGGCCGATGAGTACATCCTTTACACCTGCGGCAATCGCTGCAAATGCATTGTCAATTTTAGGAAGCATCCCGGCAAACAACTTTCCTTCCTGCTTTAGGGTTGAGTAGCTCGCAGCATCAATAACGCTGATGACA
>JALOMC010000009.1 GCA_025455665.1 Chitinophagaceae bacterium
CGTCTACCGGACTTCCCGACTTCCCGTCTACGGACTACCGACTACGGACTTCCCGACTTCCCGACTTCCCGTCTACGGACTAACGACTACGGTCTACCGACTACGGACTTCCCGACTTCCCGACTTCCCGTCTACGGACTAACGACTACGGACTTCCCGACTTCCGGACTTCCCGACTTCCCGTCTCCGGTCTACCGACTTCCCGACTTCCGGACTTCCCGACTCCAGACTCCCGACTCCCAACTACAAAATAGGATGCCGCTTGAAGGGCTTGCTACGATCGAACAGGTAGCGGTAAGTGGCCAGGCGACGGCTGAGGTTGAATTCGAGGTTTTTGGAGATGTTATTCATTTTCGGGTTGAAATCGCCCTGCCATTGAAGCTCAGTCAGGTAGTATTTTTTTGAAGGCTGTATCACTTTGGCAGCCTCCACAATCATGTAGTAATCTATACCGGTTCCCTGAAACTCGGGCACTACGCCAAACACAATGCCTGTAAATTTTTTGATGACGCCTCGCCAGCGGTAATACACAAACTTCAGCTTGCCCCACCAATCGAACCGGCCGTTGAGATACCGGAATGCCTCATTCAAATCGGGCAGGCTGAGGTACATGGCTACCGGCTTGCCATCATGATAGGCAAACCATACCAGCTCTTCATCCATCACCGGCTTCATGGTAGCAAATGTTTTTTTAGCCATTTCCAGGCTCATGCTTTTGTTGCCTTCGTGGCTGGCCCATGCTTTGTTGTACACTTCGCAAAAGTCGGCTGCATACTTGTCCAGCTGGCTTTTGCGGGCATGCTGCACGCTAAACGCCGGATCGGCCGCAAAGCGTTCGTGAGCCCGATAAAATTTATCGCTAAGGCGGGGCTGTACCGGCCGGCTGTAGCAGTTTTGATAAAAGAAAACCTGGCAACCGTATTGCTCCAACAGGTTTTTGTAGTAAGGCGCATTGTAGTTCATGCCATAGGGCGGCGGGTCAAATCCTTCCACCAGCAGCCCCCACCAGTAGTTGCGTTCGCCAAAATTCACCGGGCCATCCATGGCCTCCATGCCTTTGGCCGCCAGCCAGTCGCGGGCCGTGTCCAGCAGCAGGTTGGCCGCCGCCTGGTCGTCTATACAATCAAAAAAACCAAAACAACCGGTAGGCTGCTCATCGCCTTTGTTTTTGTAGCGCTTGCTCACATAGGCGGCTATGCGCCCAATGTAGCGGCCCTGCTCGTTTTGCAGCAGCCAGCGGGTGGCTTCGCCAAATCTGAAAGCCTTGTTCTTGGTTTTATCAAATACCTGTTCTACGTCCTTATCCAGCGGTCGTATATAGTTGGGGTCGCTGCCTAGCAGCTGCACAGGAACCAGCAAAAACTGGCGGGCCAGTCTTGCATCGGTTACTTCTACTATTCGCATAGGGCAAATGTAAGGCGGCGCTATTTGCTGGCACCAAACAGCCGGGCAGCCAATTGTTCATCGTGGCCGTACAGATCGGGCCTGCACTGTAGCAGGCCAGCCTGATCGACCCAGCAGGTAAAGTAGCCCACAAATACCGGAATGGGTTCCTTCACCGTCACGGTCCATTCGGCACTGCTGTCCATGGCCGCTTTTATGCGGCTGGCATCAAAGCCAGGCTGGCGCTGCAGTACCCAGGCTGCCAGGGCAGGCGGGTTGGCCACCCGAATGCAGCCATGACTAAAAGCTCGTTTGTTTTCGCCAAACAAGCTTTTGCTCGGCGTATCGTGCAGATAAATGCTGTAGCTATTGGGAAATAAAAATTTCACTTTGCCCAGCGAGTTGCCCGGGCCTGGCTTTTGGCGCACCATGGGCAGCCCATCGGCGTAGCGGCCCACTACTTCCATGTTGCGCTTTTTGAAATAAGCCTCGGTGCGTCCCATCTCGTTTTTTACTATGCTGTACGGCACGTTCCAGTAGGGTGCAAACACCACGTATTTCATTAGCCCATTAAAAATAACCGTGTTGGTAGCCGGCTTGCCTACCACTACATTCATGTCAAACAGGTGGCGGCCGCTATCGTAGGCATGCAGTTTAAACTCGGGAATATTTACCACCAGATAGCGCCCCAGGCCCGGGCGTGGCACCCAGCGGGCCCGCTCCAGATTGATGCGCAGCTGACGGATGCGCTGGGCCAGCGGTTCATTCAGCGATTGGCGGGTAGCAGGCCCCAGTTCGCCGGTGGCCGGCAGGCCCATGCGCTGCTGATACTGGCGCAGTGCGTTGGTGCCGGCATTGGTCCAGCGGGCACCTGTATCGGCAGCGGCCAAATCGCCCAGTGCCCACAGCCGGTACTGCAGCGCAGCAATGGTGCTGCTGCTATCGCCATTTGCCAGAGGCGCTGTGCCAAAATCGATGGCCGGCCATGGCTCATTTGCCTGCAGCTGCAGGTAGCGGGCCAGCTGGCGTCGCAGGTTTTCGAAAAGCGGGTGCACGGGCAGCAAGCCGGCTACATCGGCCGATCCGCTGGCCAGCAGTGTATCCAAAAATCCACGGGCGTCCAGTTTCTTTTTCGGGATGAACCAGCCCAGGTCTTTCAGATTCAACTGTCGGTTAGCGGCGTAAGCCCGCTCGGCATAGCGAAAAAAATGACGGGTGAGCAACAGCTCGGCCCGGGTTTGCGCCTGCAGCGATGCCGGGGCCGGCAGTGTGGCACTATCGCCTGGCTGCAACTGCTGCAGCAGGCTATCAAATGCTGGTACAAATAAGCTACTATCGGCCACGCTTTCGCGGTAGCTGCAGTACAGGTTGGCAAAATGGCGGGCCTGCAACGATACTCCTGCACTATCGAACCAGGCAAACTGATAATTACGATCGTGGTAAAAGCTGAGCATGGCGGCGCTGTCCTGCGCATTGAGCCGCTCCGCCGCCATAAAGCTGTAAAGGCTGGCCGAATCGAAAAAGCGGGGAATAAATGCGTTGCTGCTGGTGATGCTGGTATCCACAGGAGGCACCACTGGTGCCGGCTGCGAGCTGCTACGGCAGGCCGCCAGCGCCATGAGCAGGCAGTAGCAGCCCAATAAACAGTTAACAGGCTTCATGCGTTGACAAGTGTTAAGATTATACGACCTTGAAGGTAGGATAGCGATGATTGCCGCCACTATTTTCGTTACCTTACGGTAGTCGAAGTTCCAAATGCAAACTCGATACAACACTATGACCAACGGAACAAAAACACTCTTAGGCTTTTTGGCAGGTATTGCGGTAGGTGCCGGTGCTTATGCTTTTTTAAAATCGAAAAAAGGACAAGCACTGAAAGAGGACCTGAAGGAAAAAGCCAACGAAGTAAAAGATGAACTGAGCACCCTGGTAGAAAAAGGAAAAGCAAAACTGCAAGAGTGGGAGCAGGAGAACAGCAACACCAGTACCAGCAATAGTTAAGTACATGGCCAACGAAGCAACCAGCCTGACCGACGAAATGCAAGACAGCATCAAAAACCTGCTGGCCGACCGCCTGCTCCTGGCCAAAATGGAAGCGGCCGAAAAAACAGCACTGCTCAGCTCGAGGCTGCTTATCAGTATGCTGGCTGGCGGTCTGGGCTTGTTTGTATTGTTATTTTTCAGCCTGATGGCCGGCTACTATTTCGGGCAGCTGTTTGGCAGTTTATTTGCCGGGTTTGCCACCGTGGCTGGCATCTATCTATTGCTGTTGGTGCTATTGCTTACCGTATGGCGTCGCCCGCTGCAGCGCCGCATCGAAAACACCGTGATCCGAACCATTTTTGCCGCCGACGATTCTGAAACGTCTTCTACCCGCTTGTGAAATACGGTCCATCATACCAGCCCCGCCAGCCCATCATCAACCTGGCCACTTTGCGTGCCGAAAAACGGCAATTGCGCCAGCACATAGCAGCCGGCGATGAGCAACTGCGCCAATCGATACGGCAGTGGCCGATAGCCGCCGCCTGGCAAGGTTTGCAGCGGGTAGGTGGCTTGCTTGGCAGCGCCGGCTTCGGGCGCATTTTTCAAACAGTACTGGCGGGCCAAAGCAGCACCAGCAGCAGCTTTTGGATGAAACTGCTGAAAGCCACTGCTGTGTTTGCCGGTGTAAAAATTGGCGAGCACCTCATGAAAAAAATGAACGAGGGCAATACAGACGATGATGCGCAGGAATAAGCAGATTGCTCACTCATTTACATTTATTTTTCTACACAGATGTGCGGCTGCCAGGCCGCCATTTTTGTTGCAAATCAGCCACTATCAACTGTGCATGTTCACGGCTGTTTTCAATAAACCAAACATGCGTATCCATGCCACCACACACCACCCCTGCCAGGTACAAGCCGGGTACATTGGTTTCCATGGTCGTGGGGTTGTAGGCTGGCTGTTGCTTTTCATCGGCCGATAGCTGAATACCCATGCTGCTCAGCCACTGCCCGTTTGGCTGATAGCCGGTCATGGCTATTACAAAATCATTGGCCAGCGTAACCATGCCATTGGGTGTTGCAATATCAACTTCACCGGGGCGAATGGCCAACACCTGCGACTGCGGATAGGCCCTTATGCTCCCCTCTTCTATGCGATTGACGACATCGGGCCTCACCCAATATTTGACCCGCTCACCAATGCTTTTTTCCCTAAACAGCATGCTTACTTCGGCACCTTTACGCCAGGTTTCGAGGGCCGCATCTACCGCCGAATTATTGGCACCTACTACCAGTACTTTTTGGAAGGCGTAGTAGTGTGGGTCTTTGTAATAGTGCGTCACTTTGGGCAGGTCTTCTCCGGGCACATTCATGCGCACCGGCAGGTCGTAAAAGCCGGTAGCTACAATGACTGCTTTTGCCCGATAAACTGCTTTGCTGGTACGGACGATAAAGTGACGGTCTTGCTGTTGTACGCTGCTCACCTCTTCAAACAAACGAAGCGGCAGCTGAAACCATTGGGCCACACGACGGTAGTACTCCAGCGCCTCGGCCCTGCCTGGCTTGGCCTGCAAACTGGTAAAGGGAATGTTGCCGATTTCGAGCCGCTCAGAAGTAGAAAAAAAAGTCATGTTGGCCGGGTAGTGGTACAAACTATTTACCAAACAGCCTTTATCGATTACAACAAACGAGTAGCCAGCCTGCTGCAATGCAATACCACAGGCCAAACCAATGGGCCCGGCTCCTATTACCACCACATCTGGTTGTTGGGTCATGGCTGCAAAAATAGCTGCAAAGCAGAGGCTGCTGCTTATTTCCCTGCACTTGTCCTGCGCAATGCTTCCAGCGCTTGCTGCAATTGCTTTTGCACCGCCTGCACACCCGATACAGGTGGCAGTGCCTGCTGTTGGTATCGCTCTATCGATTTCATGCTTACCTGCAGTTTTAATGCACGGTAGTAATCATTCAACTGCTGCTTTAGTTGCGTAGCCACATCTACCTGCTGCTGCAGGGCCGCTGTACGCTGCAGCTGTGCCTGCTCAAATACTGCCAGCCGCTGTTGCCACTGTTGGCGCATACTGCTATCGCCTATTGCCTTTATTTCCAGCCGGGCAGCATTCAGCCACTCGCTGGTTTTTTCCTGATACAACTGGTACACCGCCAGGGTATCGCGGCAGGCTGCCAAAGCCCGTCTGATGCTGCGATCGGTAGCCTGCAAGGCAGTGTCGGCCTCCGCCAGTTCGTCGTAAATTTCGTCTACCAGATTGCCACTGCCACTGTACCGCTTGGTAAGGCTGGAAGAAGGCGCTTGCAATGCAGCCGGGGTGCCGGCGGGCTGTGGTGCTTGCGGCCCTTGGCGGCAACTGGTGGCCAGCACCAGCAGGAGCACAAGGATGCATGGAATTTTCATAGCTGTAAAATAACAATTGCCGGCATCCAGGAAAAAAATAACCCGCCGGCTCAGGCCGACGGGCGTGTATTATTTGACCCTGATGTTGAACCTTAGGGAGCCAGCTTTACCCTGGCAGCCTGCAGGCCACGAGGGCCACGCTCTACTTCAAACTGTACTTTGTTGTTTTCACCAATCCGATCGATGCAGGCATTGATGTGAACGAAAATGCTTTCCTGCGTCTGCAGGTCGCGGATAAAACCGAAACCCTTGGCGGTATTGAAGAAAGAGACAATGCCGGTACGAATGGGATCTTCCTGCTCGAGCTCGCTGGCTTTGGGCACACCAATTACTATATCTTCCAGCTTTACCTCCACTTTTTTGGTGGGGTCGGGCGGGGTGGTGGTCAAATTGCCGTTTTCATCGATGTAGGCCATCATGTCTTCGAGGCTTTTACCGCCCGAATGGTTTTTGCGTTCTGCTTTACGCTCCGCCTTCTCTTGCTTTTCCTTTTGCTTTTTCTTTTCCCGTTCTTTTTTGTTCCAGCTGTCCTGACTTCTTGCCATGTGTTTTTAATCCCGCTTTTTTTGGCAACACCGGCTGCAGCTCATGAGAGAGTGTTTGTCTGCAGGCGCCCTGCCCGGGATGCGTGAAAGGTAGGCCTTTTTGGCGGGCTACCGGGGTTCGGGCTGCAAAGGCTTGCTAAAACATTGATCCTGTTAACAATTATCTATAAATGTTCCGGGTGTTTTGAAAAGAATGCCACTCGTTTGAGATTGCAGCTTGTACCTACAAACAGCTCCACTATATGAAATTTTATACACTGCTATTGGCGGGCACTGCCAGCTTATGTTCGTGGGCGGCAGCAGCGCAGCCGCAAACCCGCGTGGGGGCTACTTTTACTGCCGACCTTACCTACTCTGGCAATTTGCAGCCCGGCATGGGCCTGGTGCTGGAGCGAAAAATGACCCGGCGCAGCGGCCTGGAAACAGGCATTTACTACCGCAATAATCCGGTGGCATTTACCACATTTATTCAAATACCTTCTGCCGGTAGCTTCAGCTTCAATTCCAGCCTGAACGAACGGTTTATATCCATACCGGTGCTGTACAAATTCTACTCCCGCATCGTCAACTTCAGTGTAGGACCCACCTTCGACTTCATGCTGGGCTGGAAGCAAACCAGCGGCCGACCGCAGGTAAACATCGACAGCTATTCCACTTCCAATAAGTTTGACCTGGGGGCCATGCTAAAGCTGAGCAAGCAAATAAAGCTGGCCGACCAATGGCTGCTGGAACCAGAGCTGCGGCTGAATCCGCTTTTCAGCGGCGCACGGATATACGGCGGCCTTTCCATTGGTACCCGCTATGTACTTAAGTGAGTCAGGCTGTCTGCATCAGCTCACGCACTTGTTTGATTTCGTGGCGGCGGCTGTGGTGCAGATCAAGCCGCTCCAGCAACTGCAGCAAATCATCCTTTTCGTGCTCGGTCAACACAGCCAGCGCATCTTCTACTTGCATCAGCCCTTCGAAAGCGCAGAGCAAGTGCTGCCGGCCATGGGCAGTTATCTGGATAAAAGCCGACCTGCCATCGTCGGGATTCTGTGTCTCGCTGATGAGACCCGCATTTTTCATGCGCTTCAGCAGCTCGCTGCCGGTAGGTATTTCTATCAGGCACTGGCGCAGCAGCTGCGTTTTGGTAGCCCTGGGCAGGTATAGCAGCGTTACCAATACCACAAATTCATCTTCCGACATGCCGGCCGATTTCATTGAAGGCTTGGTAAGCTGGTGCAAAAAACGCTCGAGGCGGCCCACCAATATGGCTGCCCTGATGTGCTTTTCAATACCCTCGTAGCTGCCGGGCTGACCACCAGCTTGCGCAGCCGCCCTGCTTGCCTTCATCGGCGCGGGGGCCACCACCGCCGGGCTTTGTTGTATCAGCCATACTCCAAAAGCAGTGGCATCGGGCTGTCCGCCAGCGGCCAGGTACTGCTGCCATATCGTTTCCATTTGAAGCATGAGCAAAGTAAATATTATCTTTTTGAATTTTTTTAATTCAAAAATGAACTTTAAGAAGGTTGACGGGTTTTTCTTTGCACCGCCTGCTACCAACAGTACCAAAGCGAAATGGTTGGCAGCAGCGCTATACAGCTTTCAACACCAAACTATGATAACCACGCTACTGAAGAAATGGATGTTTGCCCTGGTGGGCAATCTGCTGACCATCACACTATTAGCCCAAAGTGGTGCTGTACTCTCCGGCACCGCCACCGACAAAAACACCCAAAAGCCGCTGGCGGGCGTGAATGTACTGCTACAGCCCGGCGGCAAGGGCACCACTACCGATTCGCTGGGCACTTTCCGGTTGCGGGGGCTGGCGCCGGGTACGTATAGCCTGCAGCTGACAACCGTAGGCTACCAAACTGTGACGCTGCCCAACCTGGTACTGAATACCGGCAACGAAACCAACCTGAATATAGAACTGGAACAATCGGTGAGCCAACTGACCGATGTGGTAGTGAGTGGCCGCCGCAACAGCGTGAAGGCTACCAGCCTGGAAAGCCCGCTGAGTGTGCAGCGCCTGACCACGGAAGAAATAAAAGCCAACCCTGGCGGCAATTTCGATATCAGCAGGGTGATTCAATCGCTACCGGGTGTAGGCGGTGGCGTAGGGGGCGGCGGGTTTCGAAACGACATTATCATTCGCGGCGGCGCCCCCAGCGAAAACGTTTTCTATCTGGATGGTATTGAAATTCCCATCATCAATCACTTTGCTACACAGGGTGCGGGTGGCGGGCCACAAGGCATCCTCAATGTGAGCTTTATTGAAGACGTGAAGCTCAGCACCTCGGCATTTGATGCCCGCTACGACAATACACTGAGCAGCGTATTTCAATTCAAACAGAAAAACGGCAACCCCAACCGATTGCAGGGCAATTTCAGGTTGAGTGGTACCGAAGCGGCAGCCACCTTTGATGGCCCGCTTAGCAAAAACACCACTTTTCTGGCATCGGCCCGGCGTAGCTATCTGCAGCTACTGTTTTCAGCACTCGACTTGCCCATCCGCCCCAATTATTGGGACTTTCAGTTTAAAACCACCACCAAACTGAACAAGAAAACGACCCTGAGCTTTTTGGGCGTTGGCGCCATTGACGAGTTCAGCTTTGCGGCACCCAAAGAGGCCACGCCAGAGAAGTTGTATGCCATTAACAGCAGCCCCAGCATCAACCAATGGAGCTATACCGTAGGCGCCACGCTGAAGCGCCTGACTAAAAGTGGCTTCTGGAATTTATCGGTGAGCCGCAACACGTTGGATAACCAGGCGGACCGATTTGAAGACAACCAGCAGCCGACCGAAAGCCAGCGGACCCTGCGCATACAAAGCCGTGAAACCGAAAACAAACTGCGCTTTGATGTGACCAGCAATTTTGATGGCTGGAAATTGAGCTACGGTGCTGTGGCACAGCTGGTACAGTTTGACAACAGTTTCTTTCAGCGCTTTAGGCCACAGGTAACCGATGAGCAGGGCAACGTGATACAGGCCGCCCAAACCCTGAATGCCGCCAGCGACCTGAACATGTTGCGCTATGGCGCATTTATACAAGCGGGCAAGCGCATTTTAAATGACCGACTGGCCCTGAGTGCCGGCCTGCGTGCCGATGCCAACGACCTGGGCAACAGCGAAGGCAACCCACTGAAACAGTTGAGCCCCCGTATAAGTGCCAGCTATGCGCTGAGCAGCAAGTGGAACCTGAGTGCCAGCTACGGCATGTACTACCGCCTGCCCAGCTACACACAGCTGGCCTATACGCAAATGATGAATAGCAACCTGCTGGTAAACCCAGGCAAGTACATCAGAAGTGTACACTACGTAGCAGGTGTGGAATACCTGCCCAGCAATGCCACCCGCTTTACGCTGGAAGGCTTTTACAAACGCTATAGCAACTACCCTGTAAGTACGCTGGATGGTGTAAGCCTGGCCAACAAAGGCACCGATTTTGGCGCCGTGGGCAATGAGCCGGTGACGCAAAATGGCAAGGGCCGCGTATTTGGCTTCGAGTTTTTTGCGCAGCAAAAACTAACCAAGCGCTTTTTTGGCATCCTCAGCTATACTTTTTACCGGAGCGAGTTTACCGACCTGTCGGGCCGCTACCTGCGAGCCAATTGGGACAACCAGCACCTGCTGAGCCTGACATGGGGCTACAAATTCAATCGCAATTGGGAATTGGGCCTCAAATTTCGGTACCAGGGTCGTGCTCCGTTCACGCCATTTGACATGACAGCCAGCCAGCTCAACTTTCTGACCCTGGGCAATGGCATACTGGACTTTAGCCGCACCAATAGCCAGGAACTGCCCGCTTTTCATGCCAGCGATGTACGCATCGATAAGAAATGGAACTTCCGCCGGTTCACGTTCGACCTGTTTTTGGATGTACAAAACTGGTACGGTGCCCGCAACCCCGGGCTGCCGCAATACAGTTTTCGCCGTACGGCCGACAACAGTGCCTTTCAAACCACCGATGGCCAGCCCATCAGGCCCAACGGCAGCAATGGCATCCCGGTACTATTGCCCAACGATGACATCAGTATATTGCCCACCATCGGGTTTATCGTAGAGTTTTAACCAACGGTTATACATCAAACAAAAGAAAGCCCTGTGCCCGCTGGTGCAGGGTTTTTTGTTGCTGCTGCCCTATGATCATACACTTCACGGTATTAAAACTACACTTCACGCCAAAACAGCTACAACTCACAGGAACCCCCTCATCGCTTGCACAGCAATTGCGTTATAAATGCCAAACAAAACACTTGCGAACTATGAAACGTTTCACCCGCTCCTTTTCGATGCTGGCATTGGCAGCCGGCGCAGCACTCACTTTTAGTGCCTGCAAAAAAGACAAGCAAGAAGAACCTAACACGGTAGTGAATGCTGTAGTGAACAATGGCTATAGCACACTGGCTACGCTGGTAACCAACGCCGGTTTGATAGACACCCTGAACGGTACTGGTCCTTTCACAGTGTTTGCGCCACAAAACAGTGCCTTTACCGGCGTAACTGCCCCCACCGGCGCTGCGCTGCGCAACCTGCTGCAGTACCACGTCATTCGCGGTACGGTTGGTGGTTCGGTCCTTACCGCACAGCAAGCGATTGCCCTGAGCAACGGTAATCTGGTTCGTTTAGCGACGATGAACGGCGACTCGGTATTTGTGCGTGCCAGCAGCTCGGCCGGCGTATTTATAAATGGTGTACAAGTGGTACAGCCCGACCTGAGCGCTAATAACGGTGTGGTGCATGGCATCAACCGCATTTTGATGCCCCCGGTCGGCAACATCGTACAAACAGCGCAGGCTACCCCCGGCTTCGATTCGCTGGTAAAAGCAGTAGTACGCGTAAGTACAGGTGCTACCGGCGCCGACAATATTTTGGAGGTACTGAGCACTACCAACGGCCTGACCGTGTTTGCCCCCACCAATGCGGCCTTCCAGGCACTATTTGCCAATGCTGCCTTCCCTTTCCGCAATATTGATGCCATTCCGGTGGGTACGCTGCGCACCGTACTGCGCCACCACGTAGTTAATGCACGTGCCTTTAGCAACGACCTGCGCAATGGCAACCTGGCCATGGCCAATGGCAGCAATGCCGTGGTAGCCGGTGTAGGTGGTGCTGCCATCACCATCAGTGGTAGCGGTACCGTGTTCAACAATGGTGCAGCTGGTATTGCCCTTACCAACATCATGGCCCGCAATGGCGTGTTGCACGTTATTGATCGGGTGATCATTCCTTAATAAAGCAGACCTTACTCAAAGTTTCGGGCGCCGAACCAGGCACCCGAAACTTTGTTTATAACGAACTGTTATGTTGTTTTTCAACCATCGCTATCGCTATTGGTTCATTGCAGGGCTCTCGCTGTACACCTACGCCAGCACCGAGTTTTGCAATGTGTACCATTACTTTCAGATGCCTGTGCATTGGTACACGGCACTGGGTAGCATAGCGGTGATCACCCTGGCCACCTGGGAGGCCGGTCGCTGGCTGCAGCCCTGGTTTCAGCAGCTGCCAAAGGCGGAAGACCGCAATCTGCGGAACCTATTGCTGTATTTTTTGGCTTGCGGTGCCGCCAGTGCAGCAGTCACGGTTGGCGTGGTACTGGCCTTCGACGGCTTTTTTCATCACGAGCCATTGAGCCTGTACAATCCGCTGAAGCTGACCCTTACTTATGCCTTGCTCATCAACCTGCTGTTTCACCTGCTGCATGCCGTGGCCTTTTTTATGGAGCGGTACAAAAACAAACAACTGGAAGCAGAGGAACTGCTGCGCATGCACACCCAGGCCCAGTTGCAAAGCATCAAATCGCAGGTGAACCCGCACTTCCTGTTCAACAACCTGAATGTGCTGAGCGCCCTGGTGATGAAGCAAAGCGCCGATGCCAACCACTTTATCGAAGCGTTTTCGAAAGTATACCAGTACATACTGCGCAATCAGGACCGCGAACTGATTGAGCTGAAACACGAACTGGACTTTTTAGAACCGTATACCTTTTTGCTGCAGCAGCGTTTTCCGCACAGCCTGCAGCTGCATCTACAAATCGACCCCAAATATTATGGGCAGCAGGTAGTGCCGGTGGCGCTGCAAATGCTGGTAGAAAATGCTATTAAACACAATATTGCAGCACCCGACCAGCCGCTACGCATAGATATTGGCACCGAAAGTACCGACGATGAAAACGACTGTTTAGTCATAACAAACAATTTGCAACCAAAGTTGAACAAAGCCGCCTCGGGGAATGTTGGGCTGGCGAACATTGATCAACGTTACACGCTTATCACTGGTACGCATATAACCATTGATAATAACGGAACGCATTTCACTGTTCGCATCCCACTCATTCAAGTCAATACATATGCAGGTACTCATCGTTGAAGATGAACAACTGGCCGCCGAACGGTTGCAACAATTGCTCAGGAACTACGATGCCAATATACAGGTGCTCGACCATCTGTACAGCGTGAAGCAGGCCGTGCAATGGCTACAGCAGCACCCCCACCCCGACTTGCTGTTTCTTGATATACAGCTGGCCGATGGCTACAGCTTTGAGATATTTAAGCAGGTGGCGTACCGACGGCCCATCATCTTTACCACGGCTTTTGATCAGTATGCGCTTGAGGCATTCAATCATCACAGCATTGCCTACCTGGTAAAGCCTGTAGACGCCCTGCAACTGGGGCAATCGCTGCAGAAATACCGGGAGCTTTGCCAGCCATTTTCGGCTGTACAGGCGCAGCAATTGCTGCAGCAAATACAGCAACCTGCCTACAAGCGACGCTTACTGGCCCGGGTCGGTCAAAAAATGTTTTTCGTCAATTGCGACGACATTCGCTATTTCTTCGCCGATGATAAATTGGTATACCTGGTAGACAGAGAAGGCAATCGCCTGCTGGTAGATATGACGTTGGAAAAACTGGAGAAGTGCCTGGATCCCCAGCAGTTTTTTCGACTGAACCGCAGCTACCTGGTACACCTCGATAGCATCGCCCAAATGAAGCCGCATATCAACAGCCGTATGAAGCTATGGCTACGCAGCGGTGGCAAAACCGAAGAGGTGATTATGAGCCGCGAACGGGTACCTGATTTCAAGGTTTGGGCTGAAATGTGATATCAGCGATGCCCCCGGTATACCCGCCAGGTTTGTACCGCTACCGACAGCCCAATGATGGCCAGCCCCATAAAGAAACTACTGGTCAGCTGTTTGTTTTCCTGAAAGAATACGAAAGCCAGCAAAATGCCATACACCGGCTCCAGATTGTAAGTAAGATTGAGTGTAACAGCAGACACATAGCGCAGCGCTTGCAGCTGCAAAAAGAAAGCCCATACCGTACACAGCAGGCTGAGCAGTAGCAGCCAAACCCAATCGTACCCCGCCGGCCACCAGCCATCGCCCCGGTACCCTACATACAGCGGCGTTATCACAGATAGTACGGCCAAAGCGCCTATCATTTCCCACAGCGTCATGGCCAGGCCGCTGGTGCCAGCGTTTACCATTTGCTTATTCAGCCCCGAAAACAAGGCACTTAATGCAGCAGATAATACCCCCAGCGCAATACCCAGTTTGTATTGGCCATCGAAATGAAAAATGATATAGATACCGGCGATGCACAAAGCACCCAGCAGTAGCTCGACCAATCGAATGCGGGTGCCACGCAGCAACGGCTCGAGCAGGGCCGAAAAAAAACCGGCCGCAGAAAAGGTAACCAGCGCAATAGATACATTGCCGTACTTGACGCTACCAAAAAAACACAACCAATGCAGCCCCACCAGGGTGCCAATACCCAGCAATTGCCAACGGGTAGCGGCTGCCAATGCCTGACCACTGCGCCGCTGCCACCAACTGACCAGCGGTAGCAAAGCCAGCACCGCCAGCAACAGGCGCCACCACACCAGGCTGGCCTCAGGCAGGCTGATGAGCTTTCCCAAGATGGCTGTAAAACCCGCCAGCAAAACTGCTATGTGCAACTTGATGAATGCCAACCGCATGCGGGTAAAAGTAAGGGCAATCCCGCTGTTGAGCATTTCTGGATAGAAGAAACAAACCGGACGAAGCCGCAGCGTATTATTGCAATCAATTCAGGAAAAACTGCTGCACATGGAGCCCATGATTGTGATAAAAAACCTGTGGAAAAGCTACCAGCATACACCGGTATTGAAAGGAATAGACCTGACCGTGATGCCGGGCCAGGTAATAGGCTATATAGGCCCGAATGGCGCCGGCAAAAGCACTACCGTAAAAATTCTTTGCGGCCTGCTGGCCGACTTTGAGGGGGAAGTGTGGGTAGCCGGCTACAACCTGCGCCAGCAGCCCCTGGAAGTAAAAAAGCAAATCGGCTTTATACCCGAACTGGCCGATCTGTATGAAACGCTGACCCCCCACGAATTTTTACACTTCATGGCGGCGCTGTATGGCATGCCGGCCGGGCTGGCCGAGCAGCGTATGCAGCGCATGCTCGCCGCCTTTGGCCTGCAAGATCATATACACCAGCGCATGGACACTTTTAGCAAAGGCATGCGCCAAAAAGTACTCATCACCTCGGGCCTGCTGCACAATCCCAATATCATCATCATGGATGAGCCGCTGAGTGGCCTCGACGCTAACAGTGTCATCATTGTAAAAGAGCTGATCAGTAAGCTGGCCGCTGAAGGCAAAACCATTTTTTACTGCAGCCATATGATGGATGTGGTAGAAAAAGTGAGCGACCGCATTGTACTGATCAACGACGGGCAGGTAGTAGCCGACGGCAGTTTTGAGCAACTGAAAGCCCAACAAGGCAACCAAAGCCTCGAAAGAATTTTTGCTAACCTGACGGCCAACAGCAGCCTCGACCAGGCTGCCACCGACCTGATGGATGCATTTAAATAACACACCGCACCAGCCAGCTTTGTATGAATAAACTGAACATGATTAACCGAGGGCTGCTGAATGCTGTATTGTGGCCCGCAGCGCTGTACAAGCGTGCTGGCGCCGATACCAGCCTGCTGCGTACCATCCTTACGTACAAGCTGACGATGGACGATCGCAGGCCGAACACCTTTCACCGCACCAGTCAGCAGCGCCAGGAAAAACCAGTAAGCACCGCTACCATTGGCACCATGCTACTGGCAGCGGCCATAGGCTTGCTATTCATCGTCAGCTTTTTTGTCTCGGCCGATGCACTTACGGCTGCTGTGCTTTATTTCAGCATGCTCATCGTTATGCTGGCACTTACCCTCATCACCGATTTTACCAATGTGCTCATCGATGTGCGGGACAACTTCATCATTTTGCCCAAGCCGGTAAACGATGCCACCTTCATCATTTCCCGCATTCTGCACATCACCATCCATGTGTGCAAAATCATCCTGCCCATGTCGATTCCGGGCATTATCACTGTCATTTTTCGCTATCACCCGGCTGCGGCTATTGCCTTGTTTGCAGGCATCTTGCTGGCTACTGTGTTTACCATTTTCCTCATCAATGTATTGTACCTGCTGGTGCTTCGTTTCTCCTCGCCGGAGCGTTTCAAAAATATCATCGCCGGTATTCAGATAGCTTTTGCCGTCATCATATACGCAGCCTATCAGCTGGTGCCCCGCCTTTTTTCGGACACTGCCATGAACAATACCGAGGTAGGCTACAATGGCCTGTGGCTGCTGGCACCTCCTTATTGGTTTGCTGCCATTTTCAAACTGGCAGCGCAGCCGCTGCTGCGGCCCATCCTGCTGGTAGCTATTGGCCTTGCCATCCTGATGCCCATCCTGGGCATTTGGCTGGTGTCCCGCTACTTTGCCCCCACCTTTAATAGGAAGCTAGGGCAAATAGCCGGCAGCAGCGGCGAAGCCAAACCTGCTGCCAAAGCTGCTATTACTGCCCGCCCAAAGTATAGTCAGCTACTCAGCCGCCTGATTACCAGCCCGGGGCTGGAGCGGGAGAGTTTTTTATTTAATTGGAAAATGATGTTGCGCAACCGCGATTTCAAATTGAAGGTGTACCCCGGCATTGGCTATTTTCTGGTGCTGGCCATTATGCCCATTATCCGCAGCAACAAGGGGATTGATGGCTTTCTGGCATCATTGCAGCTGACCGAAAGCGGAAGTCGTTTCAGCATCGTTGTGATGCTATACATGTCGGGGTTTGTAGTAGTTACCAGCTTGCAGCAATTGGCATTCAGCGATTTTTTTAAAGCCGGATGGATTTTTCGATCGACACCGGTAGCGGTACCCGGCCCTATTCAGGCAGGTGCTGCCAAGGCTGCTATTGCGCAGTTTTTTATACCGGCCTTTACTTTGGTCAGCCTGCCGTTGCTTATCATCAACGGATGGCCTATGCTGGTACACCTGCTTACTGCATTTGGCAGCCTTAGCCTGCTATGTGCCGCCGTGAGTATTGCCGGCGAGCAGTACCTGCCATGGTCGGCACCGGCCAATAAGCAGAACCAGGGTGGGTCGGTACTGATAGCATTAATGCTACTCTTCGGACTGGCCATTTTGGGCGTGATACACGGCCTGCTCTTTCACTTCCCACTGATACTAACTGGTATAGGTGTAGCGGGCATTGCAGGCACCTGGCTCATTTTCCGCAGCCTCAAACAATACAGCTGGAAACGCATCAGCACGTACCGCTATTAAACGAGAAACCTTACAGCACATTGGCGCTTTTTACCCGGCGCCGATAGTTTTTGAAAAGACTATTCCACTGTATGCGCAGTACGCCCAGCACACCTTCTTTGATGATGCCGGTGTTCATTTTGCTGGACCCGAGCTTTCTATCCACAAACGTGATGGGCACTTCTACAATTTTGAAACCCAGTTTCCACGAAGCAAACTTCATTTCTATCTGAAAGGCGTAGCCCACAAATTTGATTTCATCAAAATTGATGGCATCCAGCACCTCGCGGCGATAGCATACAAAACCGGCAGTAGCATCTTTTACTGGCAAAAAGGTGATGAGCCGGGTGTACAAGCTACCCCCCCTTGAGTAAAGATGGCGATCGAGCGGCCAGTTTTCAATACTACCCCCTTTTACATAGCGGCTGCCTACGGCCACATCGGCGCCTGCATCAATAGCAGCTACCAGGCGTGGCAAATCGGCGGGGTTGTGGCTAAAGTCGGCATCCATTTCGCAGATGTGCGTGTAGCCCCGCTCAAGGCCCCATTTAAATCCATGGATATAAGCAGTACCAAGGCCTAGTTTGCCACGTCGCTCTTCCAAAAAAAGTGAGCCGGCTGCAGCGGGCATCAGGCTGCGTACAATGTCGGCAGTGCCATCCGGCGATCCATCATCTACTATCAGCATATCAAAGCCCGCCTGCAATTGCTGCACTGCATCAATGATGGCCGCAATGTTTTCCTTTTCGTTGTAGGTAGGTATGATGACGAGCTTTTTCACCGGACAAATACGACTGAGAGAATGGCGGCAAACATACAATTTAGGGCTGATAAGCACTTGCTAAGCCTGCAAACGCCCCCCGGCCGGAAACCGTGCAGCCAATACCTGCACCAGGTAGCAGCAGGCTAATAGCTCGTAGCCCACAAAAAAGCGTTCTTGAAAAGTGGGAAACAATGCCCAGCGAAACACCAGCGTAACTGCAGCTGCCAGCAGCACCCACTGCCACTGGCGCTGCTGTACCGGCCAGGTAGCCAATACCAGGGCAGCTAATAGCGGTAAAGCCGTACCAGTCAGCTGGCGCAGGCTACGCCCGGCATGCACTACGTAGGATCGTAAAGACTCGGTAATGGAAAAATCGAAATACCAGCCGGCCCGATTGCCCAGTAGTACCGGCACCAGCAGCCCCAATATGAGCACACCTGCTGCGGCGCCCAATACCCGCGGCCACCGGCTGTGCATACGGGCCGTACCGCCGCTGTACAGCTGCCAGGCCAGCAGTGGCAGCGCCAGCAGTACATGATCTATTCGGCACAGCAGCAATAGCAACCAAACGAACCATACCAGCCAAAGGCGCTGCGGCTGCCAATACCAGCAGTAAAACAACAACAGCAGCAAGCCTGCACTCAATGCATCGGGGGTAATGAGCCGCGGCAACTGCGTAGCCAGGCTGGCCAATATACCTACTGACACCAATACGGCAGCACCCACCCGCAAATAGCGCCGCAGCCAGGCCAGCGTAACCGTACACAACAGCGCAAAGCCCAACATGGCCGGCACTTGCAATGCTTTGTAAAGCGGCATGCCAGCCTTGTACGCCACCCATGCCATGCCGGTAAACAATGGCTTGACACGGTAAAATCCCAACTGCGCTTCAAAGAAAGCAGGGTCCTGAAAACACTGTTCGCGGTAAGGCACTTCGTGCAGCAATGCCTGCGCCACATCGGGCGGCAGCTGCTGCACCAGCTGATAGCTCAGCCTGTGCGCTTCGGCCGGGCTGTGCCCATCGTAGCCCAACACAATGGCCATGTATGGGATCAGATCCCAATTGAAAAAATTGCCATAGCTGGCGTACAACCAGCCCACTACCAGGGCAATGCCGCCAAATGCCCATTGTATCCAAGGCCTGGCATGGCCTGCCACTTGCATTTGCATACTGCCGGGCTACTTTTTATTCAGCATCATTTTGTGCAAAATCTCCGTCAGCTTCTGTTTGGTGTGCTGCGGAAAATCACCTTGCATCATCCAATCGTAGTAGCTGCGTTCCTGCCGCAGTACATCTTCTACCGGCTTGCCTTTGTGTTTGCCAAAATTGAAAACAATTTTTCCATCGGCTACTACCATACGGCGGGCGAAGTCTACAATTTCCTCCTCTCCTATTACCTGCATAATCGTATCGATGCTGGTACCCAACTGCGGGTAGCGGGCTATTTGCGCATCCAGTACTTCAAAGGTGGCAGTGGCATCTACTTCGGCACCATGTGCGCCTTCCAGCTCTTTGCCGCAATAAAACTTGTAGGCCGCACTCAGGGTGCGGGGCTCCATCAGGTGAAAAATACGCTGCACATCGAGCAGGCGCCGGCCATCTACTTTAAAATCTTGTCCGGCCCGCAAAAACTCTTCTACCAGCAATGGGATATCAAACTTGTTGCTGTTGTATCCGGCCAGGTCACAGCTTTCCAAAAACTGACGAATCTCGTTGCCCGCTTGCTTAAAGGTTGGTGCATCTTTCACCATGTCGTCGGTAATGCCATGCACATCTGATGCGCCGGATGGTATCGGCATTTCCGGATTGATCAGCTTTCGCTTCACCTGCCGGCTACCATCGGGTTGCACTTTTACAATGGCTATTTCCACAATACGATCGGTACCAAGATTGGTACCAGTAGTTTCCAGATCGATGATCGCCAGCGGGCGGTTCAGTTGTACGTTCATAACGGGCGGGCCTGACGGGCCAAATTGAAAATTGAATAGGGAAGGTAAAAGAAAAACAGCAAGCCTGCTAAGTAGCCGGTTGCAACAGCGCTTTCATGTCCAGACCATCGTAGGTGCCACTGCTCATCAGCAGCACTACACTGTTGTGCAGGTCCAGCTGTTGTACCCACTGCAGCAGTTGCTCTTTTTCATTGATCACTGCCAGATCGGGGCGGGCAAAGCCATGGTGCACCACACTGGCCGGCAACTCGGGCATGCGCTTAATAGCCATGGCATGATGACTGTAGTATACCGCTGCCACATCGGCCACATCCAGGGCATGGGCGTAGTGCGGCATAAAGGCTGCATTCAGGCTGCTGTAAGTATGCAGCTCCAACAGTGCTATCAGGCGCCGCTGTGGGTACTGCTGCCGCACGGCTTGTATGGTGGCTTTCACTTTGCTGGGCGCATGTGCAAAATCGCGGTAGCAAATACAGTCAGCATTTTCAAACAGCAACTCCAGCCTGCGGGCTGCACCGCTAAAGCTGCTGATGGCTTCGGCAAAAGCAGCAGTGCCCACTCCCACTTCGGCTACCGCCAGTCGGGCTGCTTCCATATTCAGCAGGTTGTGCTCGCCAAACACCTGCAGGCTGGCACTGGCCTCGGACCACTGTACCTGCGTTTTGCCATTGGCTATACTGTAGGCCGGCACGCCATAGGGCTGAAAACGGATATCAGTGCGGGTTTGAACACTTACCAACTTGCGTACTTCTTCGTCCTCGGCATTGTAAATGAGGACGCCATTGGGCTCAATTTTATTGATGTAGATCTGAAACTGCTCCAGGTAGTTTTCGTAGGTAGGAAACACATTGATATGATCCCAGGCGATGCCCGTGATGATGGCCACATGTGGAAACAGAAAATGAAACTTGGGCCGGCGTTCTACGGCACTGGCGGGGTACTCATCGCCTTCGCACACAATGATAGGCGCATCTGTAACCTGCACACTTTGCTCAAAGCCATCCAGGCGGGCCCCCACCAAATAGTCGAAGGCCTGCTGCTGCTGGCGCAGCACATGCATGATCATGCTGGTAGTAGTGGTTTTGCCATGGCTGCCACCCACCACTATGCGCTGCTTCTGTTTGCTTTCCTGGTAGATGTATTCGGGAAATGAATACACCGGCAGGCCCAACGCCTGGGCCTTCAGCAGTTCCGGATTATCGGCCCGTGCATGCATGCCCAGTATCACGGCATCCAGCCCGCTATGGATGTTCGATTCGACCCAGCCGATTTCAGCAGGCAGCAGGCCGGCAGCGGCCAGGTTGCCTTTTGCCGGCTCAAAAATCTCATCATCGCTGCCGGTAATGTGATCACCTTTTTTATGCAAAGCCAAAGCCAGCTGGTGCATGACGCTGCCACCAATAGAAATGAAATGAATACGCATAGTAAACGCCGAATGCGGCAAAGTAAGCAGTTTCGCTGCAAGGCAGTTTGGCTTCCTGTCGAACCATTTTCGTACTTTTAATGTTCAAACAGTCTTGTATGCGTAAAATATTTGCTTTTGTGATGCTGTTGGCCCTGGTACTGGGCACCGTATCCTGCGCTACTTCGCGGCGTGGTGTAGGATGCCCGGGTGATCCTACCTCCATGCGTCGCCGCTAAAAAAATTGTTTGCTGCTCACATGAGTTGGATTTCATTACAGGTGCCCGATCAGCTACAAACCATAGCTGAACTGTCGGTTGCACGTCCACAGGTCATTTTTAAACACAGTACCCGCTGCAACATCAGCAGCCTTGCACTGCAGCGCCTGCAACGGAGCGGCCTGCCATCGCACATCGATTTTTACTTGCTCGATTTGATCCAACACCGCCAACTGTCCAATCAGATAGCCGAGCATTTTGGTGTATGGCACGAAAGTCCGCAGGTACTGCTCATTAAAAATGGTGAATGCGTGTACGATGAAAGCCACATGGGCATCAGCATGGATGAGCTGCTGGAGCAGGCAGCCACCTGATGCTGCTTTTAGCTAACCGGCACCCGAGCGTGTTGCTGCAGCTGTCCGTTGGCAGCTTTTTTTTCTCACCTTCATCGCAAACCGGGTCTTATGACTGTTTGCATCTTCGGCGTCACTGGCATGGTGGGCCACCAGCTACTCATTCACAGCCTGGCCAAAGGATGGCGTGTAAGGGCGTTTGGCCGGCAGGTAGCAAACCTGCTGGACGCCGACCTGCAATCTGATCAATTGGAAGTGATCAAGGGCTACATTTTTGATGAGAAAGCCGTACGCGAAGCTGTATACGGCTGCGACGCCGTGCTATCGGCACTGGGTGGCAGCTTTGATGGTACCGACAAAGCCCGCAGCCTGGGCATGAAAAACATAGTGGGCCAGATGCTGGCTACCGGTGTGCAGCGTATGGTGGCGCTGGGTGGTTTGGGCGTACTGCAAAACAGCGACGGACAATACCTGATGGATTTGCCGACCTACCCAGCCGAATACTTGCCCGTAGGCCGCGAACACCAGCAAGCCTACTGGCACCTGCGAGATAGTGGTCTCGACTGGACTTTTGTATGCGCCCCCAACATTGTATCGGCCGATGCCAATAATCACTACCAGGCGGCGGCCGAAGCACCCGGACCGGGTA
>JALOMC010000137.1 GCA_025455665.1 Chitinophagaceae bacterium
ACCATTTCTATCAGTGGCTACCACATCCGCGAAGCGGGCAGCACGGCCGTGCAGGAAATTGCATTTACCCTCAGCAATGGCAAGGCCTATGTAAAGGCAGCGCTGGAAAAAGGACTCGACATCAACGTGTTTGGCAAGCGCCTCTCCTTCTTTTTCAATGCCCACAACAACCTGTTTGAAGAAGTAGCCAAATTCAGGGCAGCCCGCCGCATGTGGGCCAGCATGATGAAAGAGCTGGGCGCTACCGATCCCAAGGCCATGATGCTGCGCTTTCACACCCAAACGGGTGGCGCCCAGCAGCCCCTCAACAATATTTCCCGTGTCACCATCCAAACCCTGGCGGCGGTGCTGGGCGGTACCCAAAGCCTGCATACCAATGGCTACGATGAAGCCCTGAGCCTGCCCACTGAAGAAGCAGCCCGCATAGCCCTGCGTACGCAGCAAATAGTGGGCTACGAAAGCGGCGCCGCCGATACGGTAGACCCGCTGGCGGGCAGCTATTTTGTAGAAGCCATGACCAATGAAGTAGAAGCCAAAGCCTGGGAACTGGTGCGCAAACTGGATGCCATGGGCGGCAGCGTCACGGCCATCGAAGAAGGCTTTATGCAGGACGAAATAGCCCGCAGTGCCTACCAATACCAGCGGCAGATCGAAGACGGCAGCAAGATCATTGTGGGCGTCAACAAGTTTCAGGTGGCCGAAGAGCAGCACCCGCCGGTGTTTAAAATCGACGATAGCATCCGTCGCATCCAAAGCGAAAAGCTGGCCGCCCTGCGAGCCGGCCGCGATGCCGCTGCTGCAGCACAATGCCTGGCAGCCGTAGAACGCTCCGCCACCGATGGCAGCAACCTGATGCCACACGTAATAGCGGCTGTAGAAGCCAAATGCACCCTGGGCGAAATAGCCGATGTGCTGCGGAAGGTGTATGGGGAGTATAAGTGAGTCGGGAGTTTTTAGTCGGGAGTCCGGAGACCGGAGATGATAGTCGGGAAGACCGGAGACCGAAAGTCCGAAAGACGGGAAGTCCGAAAGACCGAGAGTCGGGAGACCGGAGACCGGAGACCGAAGACGGAAAGTCGGGAGTCCGGAGACGATAGTCGGGAAGTCCGAAAGACCGAAAGTCGGGAAGTCCGGAGACGATAGTCCGGAAGACCGAAAGTTTTGCTGCCGCCTCCGCCCAACACCAAACACCAAACACCCAACAACTGTTTCATCTGCCATCTCCCCCAAACACCCAACAACCAACACCCAACACCAATCAACTACTGTCATCTGTCATCTGTCATCTCCCCCAAACACCTGACACCCAAAAATACCAGCACCTGTATTTCATAGCAGCTACGTTGCGTCGCAATCACTTCATCGGCTGTGCAGGTGGCAGCAAAAGAGGCATCCATTATCTTACGCTGCAAACAACCAATCGCAACATGAATCTACGGTGCGGACTACTGCTGGCCATGCTGGGCAGCATCGGCGCGGTGGCGCAGTCTACCAATACCAGCCTGCCACCCACGCTGGATCAATACATCAAAAAAGGCATGGCCGACTGGCAGGTGCCCGGGCTGGCCATTGTGGTGGTAAAAGACGGGCAAACCTTGCTGCTGAAAGGCTATGGCGTCAAGGACATCAGCACCAAAGCGCCGGTCGATGAAAACACGCATTTTTTCATTGCCAGCAATAGCAAACTGTTTACCGGTGTGGCCCTGGCCAACCTGGAGCAGCAGGGCAAACTGAACCTGAACGATCCGGTTACCAACTACTTTCCCGATTACCGGTTGTACGATTCGCTCAGCACCCGCCTCGTCAGCATCCGCGACCTGCTCAGCCACCGCATTGGTACCAAAACCTTTCAGGGCGATTTTACTTTCTGGAACACCACCCTCACCCGCAGCCAGATCATGCAGCGCATGCGGCTGCTGCAGCCCTCGGCTGTGTTTCGCCAGGATTATGGCTATTGCAACAGCTGCTTCATGACCGCCGGCGAAGTCATTCCCAAAGTCACCGGCCTGTCGTGGGAGCAATACGTGCAAGACAGCCTGCTGAACCGCCTGGGCATGACCAATAGTTTTGCCCTATCGAACGGTATTGAAAACCGCAGCCAAAACATCGCCACGCCGTACACCACTTCTTACACCGGGCAGCTGAATACAGTTCCCTACGACCGCTGGGATAACCTGGGCCCCGCCGCCAGCATTGTCAGCAATGTAAAAGACCTGCGCCAGTGGCTACTTTGCCAGCTGGATAGCGGCCGCCTGCAAGGCCGGCAACTGCTGCCATGGGCTACGCTGCGCAAAACCCGCATGATCAACGTAATGACCAACAGCACCCGGTCGCGGGTGTTTCCCAGCAATTTTACCGGCTATGGCCTGGGCCTATTTGCCGCCGACTACAATGGCCACCAGGTGTACTGGCACACCGGTGGCGCAGCCGGCATGGTCAGCAATGTGTGCTTTGTGCCCGATCAACGCCTCGGTATTGCCATCCTCACCAACAACGATAATCAAAGCTTCTTTGAAGCCCTGCGCTACCAACTACTCGATCATTTTTTAAACGTGCCTTACAGCAATCGCAGCGAAGCATTCCTTGCTGGTTTCAAAGCCGAGCTGCAACAGCAGCTGGATGAAATAGCCGGCTGGCGCAAAAGAGCCGGCAAGGCTGGCGCTCCACCGCAACCGCTGGCGAGGTACGCAGGCACCTATCAGCATCCACTGTACGGCTTGCTGCACCTGATAGAAAAAGACGATTTGCTGCAGGTGCGGTTTCCGCTGCATCCCGGCATGACAGCTACCCTGCAATACATAGGGCAAGATGAATGGCTACTGGAATACAGCAATATCGAGTATGGCCTATTTGCCACCCGCTTTCGCAGCAATGCGCAGGGCCGCCTGGTGCTCAGCCTGCCCATGAATCCTTTTGTAGAAATGGATGCTTACGATTTCGAAAAACAATAGCAAGGATCCTTTTTGCGATGCAGGCGTCCGAAGCTGGCTTGCATTTCATTCGCCTTTATCTTTCCAACTGCCAATGCTATGCAGGGGCGCAAAAACCTACAACTAACCAACATGATGAAGCTATTTTCGACAGCAGGCCTGCTGCTGATAGCCGGTACTGCGCTGGCACAGCCTTCGCCCGATATGCTGGCACAAGCCGCCAAATCACTGCAGCCCAAACTGGTAGAATGGCGCCGGCACATTCACCAAAACCCCGAGCTGGGCAACCGCGAAGTGAAGACGGCCGCTTATGTGGCGGCCCACCTGAAAAAGCTGGGATTGGAAGTGCGTGAAAACATAGCCGTAACCGGTGTGGTAGGCATTTTGCGTGGCGGCAAGCCCGGCCCCGTGGTGGCCCTGCGGGCCGATATGGACGCCCTGCCGGTAAAAGAGCGGGTGGATGTTCCCTTTAAATCGACGGTAACAGCCGAATACCTGGGACAGACCGTGCCCGTGATGCATGCCTGCGGCCACGATAGCCACGTGAGCATCCTGATGGGCACTGCCGAAATGCTGGCCGCCATGAAAGAGCAGGTGCCCGGTACGGTGGTATTCATTTTTCAGCCCGCCGAAGAGGGCCCTCCCGGCACCGAAGAGGGCGGTGCGCCTCTCATGATCAAAGAAGGCGTGCTCGACAACCCCAAGGTGGAAGCCATTTTTGGCCTGCACATCAATTCGCTGACGCCCGTGGGCAGCATCAAGTACAAGCCCGGCGGCACCATGGCCAGCAGCGATTGGTTTACCGTAAAAGTGAAAGGCAAGCAAACCCACGGCTCACAGCCCTGGAGTGGTGTGGACCCCATTATGGTGAGTGCCGCCATCATCGATGGTTTTCAGACCATCGTGAGCCGCGAAATGGAGCTGACAAAGGCACCGGTTGTAATTACCGTTGGCAAAATTCAGAGTGGTGTTCGCAGCAATATCATTCCTGAAGAAGCCGTGATGGAAGGCACCATTCGTACCCTGGAGCCGGCTATGCAAAAGCAGGTGCACGAACGCATGAAGGCCATGGCTGCCCAGATAGCCGCCGCCCACGGCGCTACGGCCGAAGTAAGCATCGATACCAAAACACTGGTGACCTACAACAACCCCGAGCTGACCCGCCAAATGGTACCCAGCCTGCAAAAAGCAGCGGGCGCCGCCAATGTGTACGAAACAGAATGGACCACCGGAGCTGAGGATTTCTCATTCTTCAGCGATAAGGTACCCGGCCTGTTTTTCTTTTTGGGCGGCATGCCCGCCGGCAAAACACCCAAAGAAGCAGCGCCCCACCACACGCCCGATTTTTACATTGACGACAGCATGTTGGACGTAGGTGTAAAGGCATTTGCCAATCTCGTTTTTGATTACGCCGCACTGAAAGCAGCGCCAGCCAAACCCATGGGCAAACGCAAATAGTGTGGCAGCGTTTTTGTGATGATCCGTTACGCAAACTCTTCATCTTTTCATGGCAAAAAATGTACTGGGCGAACCGCTGCAATGCTGCTGTACGCAGCCACTTACAGGTTTTTACCGCGATGGCTACTGCCGCACCGGCGATATGGATACCGGCAGGCATGTGATTTGTGCACAAGTCACCGAGGCTTTTCTGGCTTTCACATTTTCCATGGGCAATGATCTGACCACGCCACGGCCCGAGTTTCGGTTTCCTGGCCTGCAGCCGGGCGATAAGTGGTGCCTGTGTGCCCTGCGCTGGAAAGAAGCCCTGCTGGCTGGCATGGCGCCACCGGTATACCTGCGCTGCACACACGAGCGGGCCCTGCAGTATGTGACACTGGAGCAACTGCGCCAGCATGCCCTGGACGATGAAACCAAACTGAACTGACCAACCTGCTATGCAACCAGCCGCCCCCCGCCAGGCCGCCATCGGCTTCATCTTTATCACCTTGCTCATCGATATCACCGGCTGGGGGCTCATCATCCCCGTGCTGCCGCAACTCATCAAAGAGCTGATTGGTGGCACCACCAGCCAGGCAGCGCAGTGGAGCGGGTGGCTCGGGTTTGCCTATGCCATCACGCAGTTTGTGTTTTCGCCGGTGATGGGCAGCCTCAGCGACCAATTTGGCCGGCGACCAGTGTTGCTGTTCAGCTTGTTCGGCTTTGGTATCGATTATATTTTGCTGGCATTGGCCCCCAGCATGGGCTGGCTGTTTGCCGGGCGCATCATTGCCGGCATCACCGGCAGCAGCATTACTACCGCATCGGCCTACATAGCCGATATCAGCAATGAGAGCACCCGTGCCAAAAACTTCGGCATGATTGGTGCCGCCTTTGGCCTCGGCTTCATTTTGGGTCCGGTGCTGGGCGGCCTGCTAGGCCAGTTTGGCGCCCGGGTGCCGTTCTGGACGGCCTCGGCCCTGTGCCTGCTCAACTGGCTGTATGGCTACTTTGTACTGCCCGAGTCATTGTCGGCTACCAATCGGCGGGCCTTTAGCTGGCGCAGTGCTATTCCGTTCCAATCGCTGCTGCGGCTGCGGCGCTTTCCGGCCATCAGCGGGCTCATTGCATCGCTGGTGCTGGTGTATGTAGCCGGCCATGCGGTACAAAGCAATTGGAGCTTTTACGGCATCGAACGCTTTAAGTGGAATGAAAAAATGATCGGCATTTCACTCGGGGTGGTGGGCCTGTTGGTAGGCGCTGTGCAGGGCGGGTTGGTGCGGGTTGTCAATCCAAAAATCGGCAATGAAAAAAGCGTGTACCTCGGTTTGTTTTTGTACGCGGTAGGCATGGTGCTGTTTGGCGTAGCCACGCATACCTGGATGATGTTTTTGTTTCTGGTGCCCTATTGCCTCGGCGGCATTTGCGGCCCGGCGCTGCAGGCCATCATCAGCGGGCAGGTACCGCCCAATCAGCAGGGCGAGCTACAAGGCGCCCTCACCAGCCTCATGAGTGCAACCAGCATTGTTGGTCCGCCGCTCATGACGAATACGTTTTCGTTTTTCACAGGCCCTACAGCCCCCACCTATTTACCCGGCGCTCCGTTTTTCCTGGCATCAGCCTTTATGCTCATCAGTGCCTGGCTGGCCTATCGTAGTCTGCATACCGCCGCTGCTGTGCCCGCGGCATAATGCAGCACCGTCAGCCAGGCATCTTCAGGGCGGCTGCCGGCGGCCTGGCCGGGTCGTAGCCATGCAGGTAGCGTACTGGCCGCCGTCACCGGGCTGCTCCGGGGTCCGCTGTCGCTCCCGTACCGGCTAAGGCCGGCACCGGCCCCTGCGGGGCCGCCCTCCACATCCCTGCCGCAGGGGTAGCATCCCTGCCAGTTGGGCAATTGCTATCCACAACGGGATGCGACTTGCATATCTTGAACGACGATGCGGATGATAGCTGGGGCATTATCATCCCGAAGGCATAATAATCCTGCGCTTGTAGCACTACAGGTGCGTAGCGGGCCACGAGTGCCGGGTTGGCACTGGCTATAGGTACTTTCCGGTCGCTTATGACGGCAAGTACAGCTTGTCCCGCCGTGGCGGGATTCCCCAAATGGTTGCTTGACTCAAAGAACTTATTGGCACGGCCAAAACTACGTTTTTTGCCGGTAAAGTTACCCACTGTAATACTCGGTTCGGTGCTATTGAAGGCCGCCATTGTGCGGAACAAAGCAAAAGCTAAGCGAGCGAAGAACAAGCGGACCGGGACGAGCCGAAAGGTCGCGCCAGTTACCAAGAACTGATGGTAACGGAGGAGTGCTTGAAGATCGATGA
>JALOMC010000138.1 GCA_025455665.1 Chitinophagaceae bacterium
TTCGATGGCTGACTTACTACAACCACCAGGCCATTGATAGCACCGACTGGCAAAACCTGGCCGCCACCACCGATACACTCGTTTTTTACATGAGTGGCGAAACCTGCTTTGAGCTGGCCGCCCAATTGATAGCACACGGCAAATCCGCCACCACGCCTATTTTGCTGGCCGAACAGGCCACCACGCCGCTTCAGGCGTTTCGGCTAAGTACGCTCGGAAGCTGTAGTCAGCAATGGGCATCACACCACTTTCTGTCGCCGGCGCTGCTCATCATTGGTGAGGTAGCAGCACTGCATCAGCAGTTTGGCTGGGCAGCTTATCAGGCCAACCCCAAAGAATTTTTTGCACCGGTACGCAAGGCCATCCACCTACCCCTTGCATTTCCTGCTTCACAGCCCAGCATCCACTAAGTTTTTATGTTAGCACCCGCCAAACTAGCCGCCCTCCAACAAATCATTCCGCAGTACAGCCGCGAAGAGCTCCTGTGGATCAGTGGCTACCTTGCTGGCATAGCCGGTGGACAGCCCACTACTTCAGCACCCGCCGTACTCAACGATCAAATCAGTATTGTATTTGGCACCGAAACAGGCAACTCGAAAAAAGTGGCTGCACAGCTGGCTGCCCGGTTGAAACAAGCGCAGCGAAAAGTGAAGCTCACCAGCGCCGACCAGTACAAACCCGAGTGGCTGGCCAGCGAGCAGCAACTGATTGTCGTCATCAGTACACAAGGGGAGGGAGAACCACCAGTGCAAGCCAAAGCCTTTTACGATCATTTGCACCAACGCAGCGAAACACTGCCGCAACTGCGCTATGCCGTAGTAGCACTTGGCAGCCGTTCTTATCCATTGTTTTGCCAGGCCGGTATCGATATCGACACGCAGCTTCGGCGCCTGCAAGCGCAGCCCATCACGGCCATGGCACTTTGCGACGACGATTACGAACCCGTTGCCACCGCGTGGACCGATGGCCTGCTGCAAATACTGGCTCAGCAAATACCGGCAGCGCCGCCAGCTGTGGCCGTGGCTACCAGCACTACCGATGCTAAAAAACAATACAGCGCCACCCTGGCCGTAAAACAACTGCTAAACGATACAGGCAGCCGGCAGGCAGTGTACCATTTGGAACTGGACCTGCCCGAAGAGCCCAACTATACACCCGGCAATGCCATTGGACTGGTACCACAAAACGATACTGCGACGGTAGAAAAACTATTGCAGTTGCTACGCATATCTGGTAGCACTCCGCTGCTGTACAAAGGACAGCAACAACCAGCCAGCAGCTTGCTGCAACAGCAGGTATCGGTCCATTACCTGTCGTCCAGTGTAGTAAAAAAATATGCGCAGCTCATTGGCGCCGATATACCCGATACCAGACTGGACCTGTATGATCTGCTTCGTATTTATCCCCTGCCCGATGAGTTGAATGCGCAATTGGTGATTGACCTGCTCAATCCCATTTCACCACGGCTCTATACCATTGCCTCGGCGCCCAATGCCCACCGTGGCCAGCTACACCTCACCGTAGCACTCGATTCATTCAGCACCAACAGTGGCCAGCGCCAGGGCTTTGCGTCGCGTTGGCTTACGCATTTACCACCAGGCGCACAGCTCAGCTTCTTTCTGCATACGCAAAAAAACTTTCAGCTACCCCGCTCCGATAAGCACCTCATCATGATCGGTCGAGGTACAGGTATTGCGCCGTTTCGCAGCATGCTGGCCGAGCGGGATGCCACCGGCGCCACCGGCCGCAACTGGTTGTTTTTTGCCGAAGAAAACTTCGTGACGGACTTTTATTACCAAACAGAAATACAAGCCTGGCATGAAACCGGCACGCTGCAACAAGTAAGCCTGGCATTTGAAAAAAACAGACAACGCCAACTGCAAATGCCTGACTTGCTGCTGCTGGAAGCTGATAAGCTGTGGCAATGGATAGACAGTGGCGCCTACCTGATGGTGAGCGGCAAAAAAGAATACATGGGCAAGCCGGTAGAAGATGCCCTGCTGCAAATCATTCAGCAGAAAAAAAATACAGATACCGCAGGTGCACAGGCATTTCTGAAACAACTTCAGAAAGATGGATTGTATGCCCGTGAGCTGTACTAATCGCCACCGTATTGACTAAACGAACAAACCAATAGGCCGTGAGTGAACAACAGAAACTATCGCCGGTAGAAAAAATAAAAACCGACAGCCAGGGGCTACGGGGAACGCTGGAGCAATCGCTGGCCAATGACCTGACGGGTGCCATCAACGATGCCGACATACAGGTCATCAAGTTTCATGGCATGTACCTGCAAGACGACCGCGACCGCCGCGATGAAAGAGCTGCGAAAAAGCTGGAGCGCCTTTACTCATTTATGATCAGGCTGCGCCTGCCCGGCGGCAATCTGACACCAGCGCAGTGGCAAGCCGTGCATCACATAGCCGGCGAGCACAGTACAGGCGTTATCAAAATCACCACCCGCCAAACCTTGCAACTACATGGCCTGCTAAAAGCTGCGGTAAAACCCACTATTCAGGCGTTTGATGCCGCAGCGCTGGACTCGATTGCCACCTGTGGCGACATCAACCGCAATGTAGCCGCCAGCTCCCATCCAGCTGCATCGCCACTGCATGCACAGGTGCATGGCTTTGCCGATACCATCAGCCAGGCGCTGATGCCCAAAACAAGGGCCTACTATGAGATATGGCTCGATGAAGAACAGCTCATCGATAAAAAAGAAGACGATCCACTTTACCAGCACCGCTACCTGCCACGCAAGTTCAAAATCGGGATCGCCATTCCGCCGAATAATGATGTAGATGTATTTACAAACGATATTGGCCTGATAGCCATCATTGAAAACAACCAGCTGATTGGCTACAACATTGCCATTGGTGGCGGGCTATCGCAAACGCATGGCAATGCCGACACCTATCCACGGCTGGCATCGGTCATTGGCTTTACTGAAGGCGAAGAGAAAACGCTGAAAGCCATTTACGAAATTTTGACCATTCAGCGAGACTACGGCAACCGTACCGACCGCAAACTGGCACGCCTGAAATACACCGTAGACAAAATGGGCCTGCCCTGGTGGAAAGAAGAAATAGAACGCCGCACCGGCTTTGCGCTGGAGCCTGCCCGCCCTTACCATTTCAGCAGTCGAAAAGACCTGTTTGGCTGGCAGGCTTCGCACGATGGACTGTGGCACTACACCGCCCTGGTAGAGCATGGCCGCGTAACCGACGACGAGAATGCCGCCACCAAAACCTGCTTGTACGAAATAGCTACCACCGGCAAAGCACAGTTTCGCTTTACCAGCAATCAGAATGTGATGCTGTATGGCATTCATGAAAGCGATAAACCGCTGATAGATGAAGTACTGCATCGCCACGGTCTCAAACAATTTACTGAACAAAGCAGCGAACTGCGCAAGCACAGCATGGCCTGTGTGGCATTTAACACCTGCCCGCTGGCATTGGCCGAAGCACAACGCTACCTGCCGTCTCTCATCAGCAAGCTGGAGCCACTGGTAGTAAAATACGGCCTTGAGAAAGACGAAACCATTGTACGGATGACCGGCTGCCCCAACGGTTGCGGCCGCTCGGTAGCCGCCGAAATAGGCTTTATAGGCACAGCATACGGTCGCTACAATATTCAGCTGGGGGGCGATAGAAACGGACAACGGTTGAATGTACTGTACAAAAAAGATGTAGACGAAGCTGGCATTCTGCAAACACTGGAAGAGCTATTTGCAGCCCATGCGCAGCACCGCCTGCCGGCAGAAACCCTGGGCGATTTTGCACTCCGATACATGATTCATCCTGCTACCACCATTGTATGAGTGAAGCCACCACCATGAACCAAGAAAGAACCGCTGCCAGTGCAGGCACCGGGGCCAATACACTGTTTCCGGTTTTTTTGAAACTGGAACAACTGCGCATACTGGTAGTGGGCGGCGGCCCGGTAGCACTTGAAAAACTGCAGGCCCTGCTGGGCAATGCACCTACCGCCACCGTGCGCCTGGTAGCCATCAGCATACTGGATGAAATACGACAACTGCAGCAGCACTATCCACAGCTGCACCTGCAGGAGCGGGCATTTGCGCCCGCCGATTTGCTGGAAACCGATATCGCCATTATTGCAATTAACAACAAAGCCGAGAGCCAACACATACGCCAGCTGGCCAGGCAGCAGCAAGTGCTGGTAAATGTGGCCGATACACCCGACCTGTGCGACTTTTACCTGTATAGTAAAAAAAGGACAGCTGAAACTGGCCATCTCCACCAACGGGCAATCGCCCACACTGGCCAAGCGCCTGAAAGAAGTATTGAGTGAGGCACTGCCCGATGAACTGGATGAACTGGCAGGCAACCTGCACCAGCTGCGCCAGCAACTCAGCGGCGATTTTGCCGCCAAAGTAAAAGCCCTGAATCAGCTGACTGCCTCGCTAAAAGATGGCGAACAAAGCGAGAAAGCCCAACGATGGCGCCGCATTGCTACCTGGTCGTTGGTGGTATTTGCCTCCATGCTCATTGGTCATTTCATTTTCTCGTATGTACCCTGGCGTGAGTGGGCCAATGGCACCATTGATTTTTATCTGCAACTCGATAAAAACTTTGGCTGGATCTTACTGGCAGGCTTTTTGGCACAGCTCATTGATGGCTCATTGGGCATGGGCTACGGCATCACGTCGGCAGCCATCATGCAGTCTGTGGGCGTTAATCCGGCCGTGATGAGCGGCAGCATCCACACCGCCGAAATGTTTGCCAGCGGTGCCAGCGGCCTCAGCCACTATCGGTTTGGCAATGTGAACAAGAAACTATTTAAAGCACTGGTGATTCCTGGTGTAGTGGGTGCCGTAGCAGGTGCGCTGCTGCTGGTGCGCTTTGGCGAAAGCCACGGGCACTACATCAGGCCGCTGATTGCAGCATACACCTTGCTGTTAGGGGTACGGTTCATCTACAATGCCTTCAAAGACAAACTGCCGCGGAAAAAATTTAAACGCTACAGCCTGCTGGCAGGTGCAGGTGGCTTTCTCGATTCGTTTGGTGGTGGTGGCTGGGGACCCATTGTTACCAGTACCCTTATCAATCGTGGTCGCACCCCTCGCTTTGTAATTGGTACAGTTAGTCTTACCGAGTTTTTTGTGACGCTCAGCAGCGCCTTTGCGTTTTTCATCATGATAGGTGTATCGCATTGGCAGGCCATTGTGGCGCTTATTATTGGCAGCCTGCTGGCAGCACCATTGGCCGCAAGGCTGGCCGGCAAAATGCCTCGCAAAACAGCCTTCCTGCTCCTGGGTGTGCTCATCATCATCTGGAGCGGAAAAATCCTTTTCAAGTTGCTCTAAAAATTTGCGACGAAAAAAATCATCTTCCATTTTTGTTTTCCTCACTGTTTTAGTGAACATTTGTAAACCGAAAAAAACTTCCCTCTGTTTATGGCTTTTACATTCTCACTCCGAAACGTTTTGAAATTTTTCTTCACTGTTTTAGTAGACATTAAAACAATGACCCTGGCTGCGCTGCTTTGCGCCCTGGCTGGCACAGCACAGCTAAACGGATCGGTACAGATAACCGGCCGGGTGGTAAACGAAGCCAGCAACCCGCTGGAAGCCGTCAGCATTACAGTAAAAGGCACCAGGCAAGGCACCACTACCGACTCTACCGGACAATTTTCTTTGATTGTGAACCAACGGTTTCCGTTCACACTCCTGTTTTCGAGTGTAGGCTACGCACCGCAAGAACTGGAGATAAAAAATGCCCGTAGCACCTTATCGGTGCAGCTGACCACCCAAACTTTTATAGCCAATGAAGTGGTGGTAACGGCCAGCCGCTCGGAAGAGAGCCGCCTTAAATCGCCGGTAGCCATTGAAAAACTAAGTATCCGTACATTGAAGGAAACCCCCGCCCCCAGCTTTTACGATGCGTTGGCCAATGTAAAAGGTGTACAGCTCACCACTTCTTCTCTTACGTTCAAAGTGCCCAATACCCGGGGCTTCAATAATCCCAACAACTTTCGCTTCATGCAGGTAGTAGATGGGGTAGATATGCAAGCAGCCACGCTGGGTGTGCCCCTGGGCAATACCATTGGGCCCACCGAGCTCGATATCCAATCGGTAGAGATCACACCCGGTGCAGCCTCTGCGCTGTATGGCATGAATGCTATCAACGGCATGGCCAACCTGCTCACCAAAAGCGCCTTCACCCACCGTGGTCTCAGCTTTTACCAAAAGATAGGTGTGAACCATGTAGACAACCGCGACCGCAATGCCAGCCTGCTTACCGAAACAGCTGTGCGCTGGGCCGATGTGATCAATGACAAGTGGGCCTACAAAATAAACCTGAGCTACCTGCGTGGTACCGACTGGGTGAGCAGCAATCCCACCGACCAAAATGCTGCAGCTAATAGTCGGTTTGCAGAGCTAAATGGTGTGACCAATAACCCTGGCTACGACGCCTGGAATAAATATGGCGATGAAAACAACAATAACGTGAGTGTACAGGTACGCTACAACAACCGCAACGAAACCTTTAATGTGCGCCGCACCGGCTACTGGGAAAAAGACCTGGCACAACCACAGGTAGAAAACCTGAAGTTTGATGCCGCCGTTTACTACAAAATCAATCGCCAACTGGAGTTGAGCTACGCCTACCGCATAGGAGAAATGGATGGTATTTTTCAGCGTGGCAATAAGATTCAGCTGGATGGTGTGACCGTACAAAACCACAAGCTGGAACTAAAAGGCAACAACTTTTTTGTACGCACCTATGCCAGTATTGAAAACACCGGCAACAGCTACAACCTGAAACCACTGGCCGACAACCTTGATCTGACTCACCTGAGCAATGCTGCCTGGGCCAGTCGCTTTGGCAGCACGCTACAAAGCGAAATAAACGCCGGCACTACCCTGGCCGAAGCCATGCGCCGTGCCCGCACCCAGGCCGATGCCGGCCGCGTATTGCCCGGCACCGATGCCTTCAATCAGCTCAAGCAAACCATCATCGGCATCAACAACTGGGATCATGCCAACCTGCTACCGGCCGTACCCGGCGCCCCTGCTACGGGCGGTGCCTGGCTCACGCAGCGCAGCCGCATTTACCACCTCGATGCGCAGTGGGACCTGAGCGACAAAGTAAAATGGTTCAACCTGCTTACCGGTGTAGACTGGCGCACTTATGAGGTAATACCCGACGGTAATAATTTTGTCGACTTCAGCAAGCCTTTAGAACTGCGCACCACGCCCGGTGGCCGCAATGTATACTACCACAAGTATGGCGTGTTTGCACAAGCTACTCGCCAGTTTTTCAAAGAAAAGCTGAAGGTGACAGCATCGCTGCGGCTCGATCAGAATCTTGAATTCAATCCGCAATTCAATCCACGTATCGCTGCCATCTGGTCCATCACCCCGCGCCAAACCCTGCGGGCCAGCTATCAAAATGGCTTCCGCTTCCCTGCCCTGTTTGAAGCCCTGAGCTATGTGAACAATGGAAACGTACGCCGCGTAGGCGGCCTCGCCTTTATCAACGAAGGCCTCGGCTACCTCGACAATAGCTACACACTGGCCAGCGTCACTGCCTTCAACAATGCGGTAAACCGAGATGTGGCCAATGGCACCAACCGCAACCAGGCAGCACTTAACAATCGGGCTATTCTGCAAATTACCAATCTGTCGCCCACCCGGCCCGAACAAGTCAACTCTTTCGAAGTAGGCTACCGCAGCATTTGGCTCAACAATCGACTGACGATCGATATTGATGCGTACTACAATATCTACAACGGCTTCCTGGGCCAGGTAGAAGTAGCAGTGCCCGGCTCGGGCCGCGTAGGCAGCGATGAGTCGGTACTGGATATGCTGAGCGCCAACCGCGTACGCCAGCAACGCTACCGGGTGTTTACCAATGCAAAAAACGAATACCGTAGCTACGGGGCTGCCATTGGTGTCACCTACAACTTTTACAAAACCTACACCATCAGCGGCAATGCCAACTACAACAAACTACAAGAAAACAAAGAAGCCGATGTTTTCCTCACTGGTTTCAACACACCAGATTGGGTAGTCAACCTCAGCTTTGGCAACCGTGAAGTGATCAAGAACACCGGCTTCAATATTGTGTGGCGCTGGCAAAACGCCTTCAACTGGGAAAGCCCGCTGGCCGTGGGCCGCGTACCGGCCAACCAGCAAATAGATGCGCAGGTAAACCACCGCCTGCCCAAGCTGAAAACCACCGTGAAGCTGGGCGCCAGCAACCTGCTGAACAAGCGCTACATCCAATATGCAGCCGGCCCCACCATCGGCGGCCTCTACTACCTCGCCATCACCATCGATGGACTGCTGAAGTAAGTATACCCCGGCACACGCAGCAGCCTGCTACGTGTGCCGGTTTTTTGTCAACCCCGCTTAGTATGTCTTTTTCTACACGTCTGCTCGTTGTCTCGGTTTTACTGAATAGTTCATTGCTGAGCCCGGCAGCAAAGGCCCAAAAACAAATAACTGAAGACGCCCAAACCTGGCTCGGCTATTTCAACCAATCCAGACTTTCCAACAAATGGGGCCTCTGGACCGATCTTCATTTTCGCACCAAACAAAACCTGGTAGAAAACCCAGGCATTTTTATTGCCCGTGCAGGCGCCACCTGGTACCTCAACGATAAAACCAAGCTCACCGCCGGCTATGCTTTCATCAATCATTTTCCGGCCGATAACCACAAAAACATTTCGCAGCCCGAACACCGCCCCTGGCAGCAAATACAATGGCACCAAAACAGTAGCCGCTTCAAACTAATGCAGTGGGTGCGCCTCGAGCAGCGCTTTCGTAGAAATATACTGAACGACAACGCCCTCGCCGATGGCTACAACTTTAACTGGCGGGTGCGCTACAATATCATGCTGCAGTTTCCACTGGGCAGGCGCCCTTTCGAGCCGGGTAGCCTGGCACTGGCGCTGAACAATGAAAGCATGCTCAACTTTGGCAAGCGCATTGTCAACAACACGTTCGACCAAAACCGGGCCTTTGCCGGTTTTCACTATTACGTCAACAAGCACGACTGGCTGCAGGTTGGCTACATGAATTTTTTTCAGCAAACAGCCAGCCCGGGCCAGTACCGCATGTTCCACACCGCCCGGGTCTTTTTCTTTCACAATATCGATTGGAGGCGCCAGCCCGGCTGACAATGGCCGGCCGCTACTTCTTCTTCCCCTTCTTCTTTTTCAAAAAAGCCTCGTTTTCGGCTATCATTTTTTCAATGGCCTTGAAGTCTTTTTTCGCTTCCACACTCAGGTCAATGGTGTCTTTGTAGTCGCCCTTGGGTATGTCTATGCGGTCAATGCTCGTTTCCAAAAAATCTTCTACCGCTTTTAGCAGCGGCAGTTCTTCTTCGGCACAAAAGGTCATGGCATAGCCTTTGTCTACCCCGCGGCCGGTGCGGCCTACGCGGTGCACGTAGTTTTCGGCCACATCGGGCACATCGTAGTTTATCACGTATTCCACCTGCTTGATGTCGATGCCCCGGGCACTCACATCGGTGCTGATGAGCACGTTCACTTTTCGATTGGTAAAGTCGTTCAGCGCCTGAAAGCGGTCGGCCTGTTCTTTGTCGCCGTGTATCACCACGGTCGATAGTCCGGCCCGCTCCATGGCTTTTTGCACCCGCTCGGCCCGCACCCGGGTGCGTACAAACACCAGCATGCGGCTATCGGGGTGCTGGCGTATGATGCGCTCCAGAAAAAAGCGTTTATCATCCATCCCAATCATGGCCACGGTGTGCGTCACGTTTTTGCTCACCATGTTTTGCGGGCTCACCTGTATGCGGATGGCATTGCGCACCACCGAGTAGGCCAGGTCTTTGATCTCTTCGCTGATGGTAGCCGAAAAAAACAGCGTTTGGTGCTGCCGCGGCAGTACCCGCTTCACATCTTTAATGTCTTTCATAAAGCCCAGCGCCAGCATGCGGTCGGCTTCGTCCAGCACCAGTATTTCTACCGCTGCCAGGCTCAGCACCTGCTGGTGCTGCAGGTCAAACAGGCGGCCCGGTGTCGCTATCACTACATCCAGCCCGGCTTGTATGCGCTGTATTTGCGCCGCCTGCTCTACCCCGCCCACAATGGCGCTTACCTGCACGCCCGTACCCTTGGCAATGCTGCAAAACACCTCGTGTATCTGCATAGCCAGCTCACGGGTGGGCACCAGCACCAGCGCCCGGGCACCATCGGCCCGCCGCTTTTGGCTACCCAGGTAGTGAATAATGGGGATGGCAAACGCCGCCGTTTTGCCAGTGCCCGTTTGCGCTATGGCCAGCACATCCTCGCCCTTCATAATGCTGGGGATGGCCTTGAACTGGATATCGGTGGGCCGCTTAAAACCCAGCGCCTCCAGGTTGGCCTGTATGGCGGGCAGCAGCGGATATTTCGAAAACTTCATGGGCACCAAAGGTACAGGCATTTAAGTGCGGGGGCGATTGGGCCGCAGTGCCAGGCCCGGCAGCCGTACGCTCCCTTCCGGGGTTCGCTGCGCTCCGCCCTTCGCTCGTGCCTCGCTGCGGGCCACAGCCCTGCAGGCAGCGGCGCCCATGGGCAGTAGTGCTACTGGCGGCAGCTACCGCCAGCCTAACCGGCTGCACAGCCAGCCGCTTATCTTCGGCGCATG
>JALOMC010000139.1 GCA_025455665.1 Chitinophagaceae bacterium
CATCAGCTTTCCGGCCAAAGTGCAACTGACCGGTGGCAGCCTGAGTGCCGAAGCTGACTTTAATATAGACCGCACCCAGTGGGGCATGAACTACAAGGGCCCCAACAACCCACAGGACTGGTTTATAAAAAAAGAAGTAAACCTGAAGCTGAACCTGAAAGCCAACAGTGCAGCGCCTGCTCAATAAGCAGCCAGTGTGCAAGCACAAAGCCGGTAACCTGCCCTACAGGTGCCGGCTTTGTTATTTATACGGCATCATCCAAGGGCTGTTTTCACTTTTTGCAACACTGCCCGTAACTTACCGGGCAGCAAAACAGCATACAATGGAGAATAACCGTGATGAAGAACTTTGGCAGCTGGCTAAAAAACGGGCCCGCTTCAAGCGCCATTTGACCAGCTATATTGTAGTGATTGTGTTTTTATGGGGGGTGTGGTGGTTTACAGCCGGCCAATACGGCATTCCTACCGGCCCCATACCCTGGCCCGCCTGGGCTATGCTGGGCTGGGGCCTTGGGCTGGCCTTTCACTACTTTGATGCCTACGGCGATGGCGACCTGCAAACCACCACGCGGCGGGAGTACGAGAAGCTAAAAGCGCAGCAGCAACAGCATCGGCAGTCGTAGCAAAGCCCGGAAGGTTTGACGGCTGTTTGCTCATTTTCCCCGAATTTTCGGCCTTCAACTTTTGCAAGCAGCCATATGATGCATGAACCTAAGCGGCTATTCGACCTGCTGCCCTACCGGCAAGAACGATTTGGCGACATTACGATGCTGGCAGCCAAAGAAGGCGGCCAGTGGAAAACCTATTCTACATCGGAGGTACAGCGCCTGGTAGATGAGCTGAGCCTTGGTTTGCAGCGGTTGGGCCTATCGGCCGGCGACTTGACAGCCGAGGGTGCCGATAAGGTGGCTATTTTATGTGCCAACCGCCCGGAGTGGGTAATGACAGATTTGGCCTGCCAGCAAATTGGCGTGGTGCTGTGCCCCATCTATCCCACTACCAATCCTCGTGAGCTGGAGTTTATTTTCAACGATGCTGGCATCAAAGCAGTATTTGCCGGCTCGGAAGAACTGTATGAGAAAGTGCAGAGCGTACGCATGCACACGCCCACTGTACAGCACGTATTCACGTTTGACAAAGTAGCCGGTGCCCGGCACTGGACGGAGCTGCTGCCGGCTGCCAGCTCCGACGGCGATTTAAAGCAGCTACGGCAACTGCAGGCAAGCATTGAGCCCCGGCACCTGGCCACCATCATTTATACCAGTGGCACCACCGGCACGCCCAAAGGTGTGATGCTGAGCCATGAAAATATTTTGAGCAATGCTACGCTCTCCAAGCGCAGCTTTCCGTTTGATGACCGGCCCAGCTGCAAGGTGCTCAGCTTTCTGCCGCTCAATCACATTTTCGAACGGATGGTGACCTATATCTACATCATGAGCGGCAACAGCATCTACTACGCCGAAAGCCTGGATACCATTGGCGAAAACCTGAAAGAAGTACAGCCCATTGGCTTTACCACAGTACCACGGCTGCTGGAAAAAGTGTATGAAAAGATCATGGCGAAGGGGCAGGAACTGACGGGTGCCAAACGCAAACTGTTTTTTTGGGCAGTGGAGCTAGGCCTGCAGTACGATAACCTGAGGAGCAAAGGCCTTTTTTACAACCTGCAATTAAAACTGGCCAACCAGCTCATCTTCAGCAAATGGCGGGAAGGGCTCGGTGGCAATATCGAATTCATCATCACTGGCGGAGCTGCTTGCCAGGAGCGGCTGTTGCGCATTTTTAATGCCGGCGGCATTCCGGTGTTTGAAGGATATGGGCCCACCGAAAATAGCCCGGTGATATCGGTAAACCGCCAGGTGGAAGGGCACACCAAATTTGGCACAGTAGGGCCGCCCATAGAAGGGCAGGAAGTACAGCTGGCCGAAGACGGAGAAATTATGGTAAAAGGACCCAGCGTCATGCAGGGCTACTACAAGCGGCCCGATCTGACGGCCGATACCATGCAGGGCGATTGGCTGCTGACCGGCGATATAGGTGTGTGGGAAGAAGTAGGTGGGGTGCGGTTTTTGAAGATAACGGATCGCAAAAAGGAGCTGTTTAAAACCAGCGGGGGCAAGTATGTAGCGCCACAGCCGCTGGAAAACCGGCTGAAAGAATCACCGTTTGTAGAGCAGGTGATGATAGTAGGCGCCGAACGCAAGTTTGTAGGTGCCCTGATTGTGCCGGGCTTTCCTACCCTGCGAGAGTGGATGCGGCACCAACAGCTGCCCTTTACCACGCCCGAGGAGGCCATCCGCCATCCGAAAGTGCTGGAGCACTACCAGCACCTGATAGAGTCATTCAATACCTATTTTAACCATGTAGAGCAGGTAAAGCGATTTGAGCTGCTGCCCCGCGAATGGACCATTGATACAGGCGAGCTGACCCCCACCCTCAAGATCAAACGGAAGGTGGTGATGGAAAAGTACAAGGAGGCTGTTGAGCGGATTTATGGCGAGTAAAGGGCCGGAATTGTACGTTTGAACAATAATTTTTTTGAAGCCGCCGGATGCCCTCCGGCGGTTTTTTGATGCCAGCCTTTTCGCCGGACACTGTGGCCCGAAAATGATTTCAAACAATTGATTTTCATTTGCTTTTATATAATAGCGGCCGATAAAACCGGCGAGGCCGGCCAAATGATGCCAATAAGGAAACGCTCTTGTTTGTGGCGCAGCAAAAAATTAATGTTGTAACTCTTGTGCAAAACTTGTTAATTTCGCAAGGCAATTCATTACTGACCCCCCATGCCATCAAACCCGTTGACAGGTTGCATCCTGGCCTTATCTCTGTGTGCGTCGTTTCAACTGGCTGCCCAAAGCAGCGGCAACAGTTTTGTGCCGTTGGCGCCGGGCTGTGATACTATCAATTTTCCGGTGCCGTCTGGCTGGGGGCGCCAAAACTACCAGCTGAGCAGTGGCAATACCGGCTATCTGACGGGTACCAGCACCTTTGCCAACAGGGAATACGCTCATTTTTTTGATTTGGGAGTGGGCTCACCCAATCAATACCTCACCCGCTGCTACATCAATTTTGCCATTGCGGCCTCAGGCAATGCGGCCAATCTCAACAAAACCATCACCATCAGGGTGTATGATGGTACCAGCAATGTGCCCGGCGGTACTGTGTTGGGCAGCACCACCACCACACTGGGCGATATCCGCATCGATTATTTGTTGAACGACAGGACAGACATCACATTTCCCAGCCCCATTTTGCTGCCTGCCAGCAGGAGATTTTTTATTGGGGTAGATATTGGTACGCTGACCTGGCCCACCGATAGCCTGTCCATTTTTTCATCTACTGCCGGCACCACCCCCAGCCGCACCTGGGCCCGCAATCCGGATGCTGATCCGCAGTGGTATGACCTTTTCAACGAGTTTGGCTTGCGCCTGTCGCTTTTCATCCATCCGTTTGTAAGCCCCACCACTACCTGCCAGGTAGTTACACCGGTCAGCCTGCTGCGTTTTGCAGGCAAGGCCGTAGCCGATGGGCACTTGCTCACCTGGGCCACCGCTTCAGAAAGCAATAACAAAGGATTTTATATAGAACACAGTACCGATGGCAAGCTGTACCAACGGGTGGGTTTTGTGCCCGCAAAAGCCGATGGCAACAGCCAGCAGGAGCAAACCTATAGCTACACCCACCAGCCGGCTGGCGCAGCGGCTGAGCATTACTACCGGCTGAAGCAGGTAGATGAAGATGGCAGCAGCCACTACAGCCCACAGGTACTGATCAGGCAAGCCACCGGTGGCATGGTTACTTCATGGGGCCGCTTGTTTCCTAACCCGGCGCAAGGGCGCCTGGTGCTGGAGTGGAAACAAGTACCGGCACAGGGCAGCCAGCTACGACTGATGGATGCACAAGGCCGCGTATGGCGCAGCCACACCGTGGCCGGCGGTGCTGTGCAAACCGTGGTAGACATCAAAGGATTGAATACAGGCCTTTACATACTACAACTGACCGATGCGAAAAACAAACCGATTGCATCGGAAAAGTTTTGGGTGGAACAGTAATGGCCATTGGTACTAAGTAATAGTAGCAACGCAAAACGTGCAGGCTGACCCTAGCTCTTAAACAGCGCCTAAACCGTTTTGTATGCGTCGATCAGCTTTTTGGGCACGCCTTAAGCGGCTGGCCCGCCTTATCCTACCTAAGGGGCATCAGCCCACGCCAATACCAGTACCAGTGCGGGTGCGGGTGGCAATGTGGTGCACATGCATGCTGGCAGCAGCCACTGGCATTGGCCAAAATATTACTAACATCCACAACCGTGGCTTTGAGCGAACTGCACTGACTGACTATGTCAGCGAATTTGGTGCGGCTACTATAGCGCATAGCACAGGTGCCCGTACCGGCGCTGGCGCTGTAGCTATTGGTACCAGCTCCGGCGCTGCCTCTGCAAACGCCTATCGAAATGTAAACATGACCATGACTGTCAATCCCGGCCAGTGGGTACATGTGTTAGGGTATGGACGACGCGTTGGCAGCAATCAGGCCAGAATGAATATTGGAGCCCGATTTAGCGTTAGTGGTATCTACAGCCCCTCTGGCGTTCTTTCTCCCAACACGGCATACGCGGCTACACCCTTTACCCACAATGCTCAAAACACTCTACTGGTTCCTCAAACGGCTACGCTTTATCTCCGCACATTCTCAAACGCGGCAGGTACAGCCATTCAAATGCAATACGACGACCTGGTGATGTACGTGAGCAATAACAATACAACAGATGTGACTTCTCCAAGCGCTGCCACTTGTCTTTTCCACAACAAGATATCTGCTACACAAGTAGCACTGAGCTGGCAAAATGGTACAGATGGCGGCACCAACCCTACAGGCATACAGGGTACGCTGGTATTGCGTAGTACCACTAGTAGCAGCGTACCCACGCTCAATAATCAGGGTACATACACTGTCGCTCCAAATCCTGCTACAGATGGCGTTTCACAACCTAACGCTAACTGGCAAATAATAGCCGACCTACCGGCCGGTACCACCAGTTTTGTAGATAACAATTTTTCTAATGGCACCAATACCCGATACACTGTCATTCATTACGATCTGGCGCTCAATTATTCTACTGCGCCGGCCGTGGTAAGTACCGGCACCAGTACGGCCATACCCGCCATTAATATCTCTCAAAGCGTGCAAAACCTGATGAGTGCCAAAGCCAGCGGTGGCCGCTTTGAGCCCGGCGATACCATACAGCTGAATGTGGCCATGGATGTGGGTAGTGGTGGCACGGTGTTCAATGCCAAAACACGCATCTTTTTGCCGGCAGGGCTCACGTACGTGCCGAATAGTATGCAAATCACTGATAACAAAGGCTTTCCTTTCGATATAGCGACTACAACACCGGGTATTGGCACCTGCTTCACATACAACCAGCCTGGTTCGGCTACCATTGCAGCAGCCAATGCACTCACCGATGCAGCTGGCAACGACCGAGGTGTGTTCAACACTGGCGGTGGTTTTGCCGATATTATTTTGGGCGAGCTGCCCAACAGTCAATCCATTGCGCAACTCGAAGCAGGAAGTGCCGGTATGGTAGGTGGTCGAATCCGCTCTGCCAGCCTACCGTCGTTTTACGGTGGCCGATCCATCGTCATTGCATCCATCCGTGCTGTGATACCTACTGGCGCCACGCCTGGCACTGTTTATAGTGTTACCTCATCTACCAGCTACAATTTCTTGCCGCTGACTACTCAATCGCCATTGACCAACTACGACATCAACAGCAGCACAAACGCTTCCAATTTCTTCCAGATAGTCGTCAGCGATCCCTCCCTGCCGGCATCGTACGCCAGCTTTGGGGCCAACCTGTTTACCCTATACGACAATGGTACTTTTGGAAATGGCACCAACGCCGACGGCCCCCATACGCTCAGTGGCACCAGCCTTATCAGGCAAACACCCGGTACCGGCAATCCTGGTGACGGTGAATACACTATTTCAAAAAATACAGCTGACAATCAGGCGCAGACGAACAACAACATTTCTATCGATCACGCCGACCGACTGTTTACGCACTGGTACATACTGGGCGACCATACCGGTGCCAGCAATGCAACGCTGGGAAATACGGCGGCAGCCACGGCCGCACAAGGCGGCTACGCCCTTGTTGTAAATGCTGACTATGTACCCACCCGGGTGGTCAACCAAACCTTGACCGGATTGTGCCCAGGTACCCTCTACAACTTCAGGGCCTGGTTCCGAAACACCTGCCCCAGCTGCGGTGTAAATTCAAACCTCACCGGAAACAATAACATCCGTGCCCTGAATGTAAATGACACCGACCCCCGCCGCCAGGGCGTACGGCCCAACCTGACATTTGATGTAGACAACCAGGCCTACTACACCACCGGCCCTATTGATACCGCCGATAACTGGGTGCAAAAGCAGTTTGTGTTTTCGCCCAATGCCTTCGGCGATTTCAACTTCAGCATTTTCAACTTCAGCATCCGTAACAATGCACCCGGTGGCGATGGCAACGACTGGATGATGGACGATGTACGCATCATTACCCGTGGGCCTATTGCCAGCGTCAACGTAGATGCCAACCCCGTTATTGATCCTAACCCTGCTGCCTTCTGCATTGGCCAGCGCTTTAAGGTGCTGAGCAGTTGGCTGGAAACAACCGGCAGTTTTACCCAGTACGATTCCTACCAGTTTCAGTTTGCCTACGGCCCCAATGGCCCCTGGCAGACCATGACGCCTGTACTGGAGCTGCCTACTCCCAATGATCCGAACAACCCCACCGGCCGTATCGATTCTCTGGTGTCCGATCCGTTTACCACAGCCAATGTAGAAGTGTATTTCCGTGTGGTGGTGGCCACTGCGCCCGGCAATATTTCTACCGCCGATGCGGCCCCCTGCCAGGTAACCGCCTACAACAGCAATATCGTTACTATTGGTTCCTGCGTACTGCCCATTCGCCTTACCAGCTTCCGGGCAGCCTCGTTTGGCCAGCAGGTGTTTTTAAAGTGGAATGCCGCCGACCTCACCAACCTGCAGCATTTTGTCATTGAACGCAGCAGCAATGGTGTCGACTTTGCACCGGTACACACCGTGCAGCCCAATAGCTTTTTGCGCCCCTACCAGTACGAGCTGACCGACAAGCCCACGACTGGAGCCGCTCAGCTGTGGTATCGACTGAAAATGGTACACCACAACAACGAAATCACCTATTCTAATATCGAGATGGTCAGCTGGCGCAAATCAGTACTGTCGCTGAGTGTGCAGCCCAACCCCGTGCGGGAAACGCTGCAGCTACATTGGTCGGGTGTACAACCCAACCAACAGGTAAAAATCTCGATCAGCTCGGTGGCGGGCACCGTACTGCAGCAGCAAACACTGCGCATTGCCGACGGACCTGTTACCCAGTTCCGCCTGAGCAACCAATTGCCGGCCGGCATCTACTTGCTGCAAGTAGAAGACGCCAGTGGAGAAGACGCCAGTGGTCAGGTAAAACAAACGCTGAAGATCAGCAAACTGTAATGGAACGCATTGATAGCGATACGTTCAGGGTTTAATTAGGTAGGCACCCGGCAGTTCAGGCCGGGTGTCTTTTTTTTTAGGCAGCTGCGTGCAGAAAGTGGTAGGCGGTGGCAGCCAATGCACTACCCAGCAGCGGCCCGGCAATGGGTACCAGTGCATAGCCCCAGTCGCTGCCGCCCTTGCGGCCAATAGGTAGCAAAAAATGCGCTATGCGGGGCCCGAGGTCACGAGCCGGATTGATAGCATAACCAGTAGCACCACCCAGGCCAAGGCCAATGCCCAATACCAACAAAGCC
>JALOMC010000140.1 GCA_025455665.1 Chitinophagaceae bacterium
GGTTCGCGGGTGTACTATACCATGGCAAAAGATGGCCTGTTTTTCAGCCAGGCTGCCAGGCTCAATAAAAATGCCGTGCCGCAGTGGGGCCTTTGGGGCCAGTTTGTGGTGGCCTCGCTGCTGTGCCTTAGCGGTCGGTACGGCGATTTGTTGGATATGATCAGTTTTGTGGTCGTTTTGTTTTATGTGCTCACCATCGTTGGCATATTCATTTTGCGCAAAAAAGCACCGCATGTGGCCCGTCCGTACAAAGCCTTCGGATATCCATTTTTACCCCTGTTGTACGTAATGATGGGGCTGGCGTTTTGCGGACTGTTGCTGGTTTATAAGCCACAGTTTACATGGCCCGGCTTTGCCATCGTGGCCATTGGCATACCACTGTACTGGCTGGCGCGGCGCTACCTGCGGCCACTACCCGATGAAGTTTAACGACAGCCGCTCGGCAATGCGCCGCCAGACGGTTAAGTTTGCGGCCATTTTCAATGCTTTTGCATGTTCGATCAAATTTTCAAATCATTCGAGGGCATACATGCAGCCGTGGTAGGCGATGTAATGCTGGACACCTATTGGTGGGGCGATACCAACCGCATTTCGCCGGAAGCGCCGGTACCTGTGGTGGCGGTAAAGGGAAAGGAATACCGCATAGGAGGGGCCGGCAATGTGGCCTTGAACCTGCGTAGCCTGGGTGCCCGGGTGAGCATGCACACGGTAACCGGTACCGATGAAGACGGCCTGCTGCTGGAAATAATGATGAAAGAAAAGGGGATTGACACCACCTCCGTCTGGAAGAGTGACGACCGGTTGACCACCAATAAAATTCGCATTATCAGCCGCAACCAACATTTGCTGCGGCTGGATTATGAAGTAGCCGATGATCTGGAGCCCGTGAAAGAACAGCGCTTTATCGACAAGACATTGGCAGCATTTGAGGCCGATCCGCCTCAGGTGGTCATTTTTGAAGACTACAACAAGGGCGTATTGACCGAAAAGGTGATCAACCAGGTGCTGGGTTGGTGCCGGCAGCGGGGTATCCTCACCGCGGTCGACCCAAAGAAGCGTCATTTTTTTAGCTATCAGGGGGTAGATATCTTCAAGCCGAACCTGAAAGAAGCGAAGGACGCTTTGAATTTACCAGACATAAATACTACCGCCGAAGGCATGCTGGACGTGCACCGGCAACTGTATAAAAGGCTGCAGCACCGTTTTTCGCTGGTGACGCTGAGCGAAAAAGGCGTGTTTTATACCGATGGTAATGAACCCCACCTCATACCGGCCCACGTAAGAAGTATAGCCGATGTAAGTGGCGCCGGCGATACCGTCATTGCCGTGGCTGCCCTGGCTTTTGCAGCTACCCACGATTTACACCTGGCTGCTGAAATGGCTAATTTGGCCGGGGGGCTGGTATGCGAAGAGGTGGGTACCGTAGCCATTGATGCCGGCCGTTTGCAAGAAGAGTGCTATCGGCTATTGACAGACGACCGGTCCTCATCTCAGCTAATAGACGGGTAAGCTTTCCACATGGCGTTGAATAGTTGATGCAGCCGGATGAACTGCCAGCGTTTTCATTTGCCTTGGCGAAATAATGGGCAGACCGCTTTCGTTTAACATGGGCTGGCCGGGCAGGTCAACCGGTTGGCTTCCAGTAATCAAGCAGTTTGCCTATCTTTACTCATCGTTTAAATTTCTGCCGCCTATTTGCCTCATTTCTACTCCCATTATTTACTGCTGCACTCCACACCAGCCCCCATTCGGGCGAAGCAGTGGACCAACGGCTGGCGATTATTAAACAGAACGTTCATGACAAGTTTTTTCCGGAAAACATTCGTTTTCACTTCTATGCTGGCAGCCGGTATGGCAGCCCAGGCACAGCAAACAGGCCAAATCAACGTAGTTACTTCGGCGGTTCCATTTTTGCGGATCAGCCCCGATGCCCGGGCCGGCGGCATGGGCGATCTGGGCATTGCCACCTCACCCGATGCCAATTCTACTTTTTGGAATGGCGCCAAAACCCCATTTCTGAAAAACCGCGGTGGACTGGCAGTAACGTACACACCCTGGCTGAAAGACATTGGTGTAAATGACGTGTTTTTGGCGGCGATGGCCGGCTACTACAAACTAGACGAAGAATCAGCCATCACTGGTTCGCTGCGCTTTTTCAATCTCGGCGATATTCAGTTTACCGATTTCAGTGGCAACCCGCTCAGCACGGGTAAGCCTACCGAGCTGGGTATCGACGTGGGCTACAGCCGCAAACTGACCGACCGCTGGAGTGTGGGTGCTTCGCTGCGCTACATTAATAGCAACCTGGCCCGCGGTTTTGCTTCTAACAGTGGCGTGGTGTACCAGGCTGGCAGCACCGTAGCCGGCGACCTTTCCGTGTTTTATGATGGCACCGATGAGATTGGTGCCGGATGGCGCTTTGGCGCTGCTATGACCAATTTGGGCGGCAAAATTGGTTATACGAATAATGCGCAGGAGCGGGACTATATTCCTGCCAACCTGGGACTGGGTGCCAGCTACACCATGGCTTTTGACGAAACCATGAGCCTGATGATAGGGCTGGATGTAAACAAACTGTTGGTACCAACACCCCCTGTAGCCACTGGCGACAGTGCCTTCGACGCCAATGCTTTGATTTCGTACCGGAGCAAAAGTGTTGTTTCCTCCTGGTTCAGCAGCTTTGGCGATGCGCCGGGCGGCTTTGGCGAAGAAATGAGGGAACTGCAGATGAGCCTGGGCGCCGAGTTTAATTATGCCGACCAGTTTTTTGTGCGGGGCGGTTATTTCTACGAAGACCGCACCAAGGGCAACCGGAAGTTTTTGAGTGTGGGCGTGGGGCTCAAGTTCAATGCCATGGGTCTCAACTTCAGCTATCTGGTACCCTCCGGTACAGGTACCAATCGAAATCCCCTGAGCAATACGCTCCGTTTTAGTCTCAATTTCGATTTGGGTTCTTTCGAGTAATCGGCCAATTTGTTGATAATCATCATTCAATCACCGAAAGCGAAGGAATTACCTTCGCTTTCGCGTTTTTATTCACTATCAACTTATTTCCATGATCAGGATAGGACAAGGGGTGGACTACCACCAACTGGTAGAAGGTCGGGAGTTTTGGCTGGGCGGTGTCAAAATTGATCACCCCAAAGGGGCTTTGGGCCATAGCGATGCCGACGTGCTGCTGCATGCTATTTGCGATGCGCTGCTGGGTGCATTGGCCCTGGGCGATATTGGCACACATTTTCCCGATACCAGTGCCGACTACAAGGATATTGACAGTAAGAAACTACTGCACCAATCGGTAGAAATGGTTTGGGAGAAAGGCTACCGGGTGATAAACGTAGACAGCACCATTTTGCTGCAGGCACCCAAAATAAAGCCCTATATCAACCACATGCAGCTCATCATTGCCAGCATCCTGAAGCTTTCGCTTGATGATGTAAGCATTAAAGCTACCACCACCGAAACCATGGGTTTTGTAGGGCGTGGCGAGGGTATTTCGGCACAGGCGGTGGTATTGCTGGAACGAAACATGGAAGAATAATGAGCAGCCCTGTACAAGTCAAGATTGTCAACCAGTCGGATAACGAACTACCGGCCTACGCCACAGCGGGGGCTGCCGGCCTCGATGTGCGGGCCTTTTTGACAGAGCCCATTGTGATGCAGCCCATGGAGCGTTGCCTGGTGCCTACCGGCTTGTTTTTAGAAATACCGGCTGGATACGAGGCACAGGTGCGGCCTCGCAGCGGGCTGGCCATTAAGCAAGGCATTACCTGCCTCAATACACCCGGCACCATCGATAGCGATTATCGGGGCGAGGTCAAGGTCATCCTCATCAATCTTGACACCGTTGCGCACAGTATCCATTCGGGCGATCGGATTGCACAACTGGTTTTTCAGTCTGTAGTGCAGGTGGCCTGGCTGCCCACACAAGTTTTGACAGATACCGAGCGTGGCAGCGGCGGGTTTGGGCATACCGGCCATCAGTAGCCGGGTGTTTTCCCCCCTCTGTGGAATAGCTTTTAACAGTGGCGGGCGGGTCTATGCCGCATATTTGTGGGCATTAAGGACAATTGTTGAAAAACGAGCATGATACGCATACTTGCATTTGCGGGCCTGGTACTGCTGATGGTGGGTTGTAAAGGTCCCCGGCAGATCCAAACGGTCATAGCCAAAAAAGATACCGCGGTAGTGACGGTAGTAAAGGCGCCCGAGGTGGACTCAGCAGCGCTAAAGGATGCCATTTTGCAAAAAGTGCGTTTCAATAACATTGAATTCAATCACTTTTTTGCCAAGGTGAAGATTGACTTTACGGATAGCAAGGGAAAAAATACCAATGCCACGGCTTTTATCCGAATGAGGAAGGATAGCCTGATGTGGGTGTCCATCACCGGTGCGCTGGGTATCGAAGGTTTCCGGGTGCTCATCAAGCCCGACTCGGTATTTGTAATGGATAAATTGGAAAAAACGATTGCCATCCGCTCGGTAGACTATCTGCAGGACGTGGTAAAACTACCGGTGAACTTTCAGGTATTGCAAGACCTGATCATCGGCAATCCTGTGTATTTCCCTCGCAATATCACCTCGTTTAAAACCACCGGCAGCCAGCTGATGGCACTGAGCGTGGGTGAATACTTCAAGCACCTGATAACCCTGGACACCGCCAATAACATGGTAATGAACAGCAAACTGGATGATGTGGATGAACTGCGAAATCGTACCTGCAACATTGCCTTTGCCGACTACAGCAATGTGCAAAGCCGATGGTTCAGCAATAAGCGTGAAATAACCGTAACGGAAAAAACCAAGCTGGATGTACAGTTGGAATTCAAGCAGGTTTCCTTCGACGAGCCACAGTCATTTCCTTTCAATATTCCTAAAAACTATCAGCGTAAATAATAGGCCGGCCATTTGCTTCGTTCTCCTTTTTTGCCGACCGCTATTGCTTCACGTCCAATTACGTTAGTCCCGCATGAACTGGAAACAAATTGCACTGATAATAACCCTGCTGCCTTTGGGCCTGCTGGCCCAGCAGGGACAAAGCCGCGAAGAACTGCAGCGCAAAACCCAGCAGCTGCTGAAAGAAATAGAAGAGGTGAAAGCCGATTTGGCTGAAGCCCAGAAAAACAAAAAGCAGACCCTTGGGCTGTTGCGAAAAATTGAGCAAAAGATCAACCTGCGCAACCAAATTATCCAGAATATCAAAGGCGAAGTATACCTCGTAGAAAAGGACATTATTCGCACATACCGCGACATCGACACGCTGAAGGCGGAATTGGCAACGCTGAAGCAGCAGTACGCTCAAAGCGTGGTGTACGCCTACAAAAATCGCAGCAACTACGATTTTCTCAACTTCCTGTTTTCTGCCGGCAGCTTTAGCGATGCACTCAAGCGGGTAAGCTACCTGAAGACCTATCGAAGCTACCGCACCCAAAAAGCCGCCGATATTACCCGTACCCAGACCAACCTGGAAGCCAAAATAGCCTCGCTGACGGGCAAGCGCCAGCAAAAAACCGACGCCCTGACGCTTGAAAGCAAGCAAATGGTAGAACTGGAGTCGGAAAAGAAGGACAAAGACAAAGTGATAGCGCAGATAAGCGGACAAGAAAAAGAGCTGCGAAAAATGCTGGCCAACCGCGAAAAGGAGCGCAAACAACTACAGAATGCCATTGCAGTTGTGATCAGGCGTGAAAGGGAAGAAGCGCTGCGCAAGGAGAGAGAAGAAGCCAAAAAGAAGGCCGATGCAGCAGCTAAAAATGGTAGCGGTACCACTGGTAATGCCACTGCTGCCAATACCAACGCAGCCAAGCCGGCTGGCAGCGCTACCACCGCACCACCCAAACGGATAGAGCAGTACAGCGACGGCGTGACCATGGAAACCACCGCCGGCGCACCGGTCAAGGCGGTGTTCGAAGGGGAAGTGAGCCGGGTATTCAGCATTGCCAACAATGTGCAGGTAGTGATGGTGAAGCACGGCAAATACTTCACTACTTACAGCAATTTGTCAAGCGTGGAAGTGAGCAAGGGACAAAAAGTGAGTGCCGGGCAAGTACTGGGAAAGGCCGGCGTCAACGATTTTGGGGTAGGCGAAGTGAGTTTTCAGATAGATACCGAGCGGGGCACCCAAAACCCCGAACAGTGGCTTCGCCGCCGATGAACCCACGTTTTTCCCTTAAATAATTGATATCCACCGGGTTTGCAGCTTGCTGCCAACCCGGTTTTCTGTATAGTACCAGCACTTAATTTTACCGCCCCGCTGCGGCGGGCAAACTCTACAAGTATGCCACAATATCCCAACCGGCAGTTCCTCGATTTTGAAACACCGATCAAGGAGCTGTTTGAACAGATAGAAGCCACGAAGAAAAATGCAGAAAAGAATAAAAGCATTGACTATGCTCCGGTGCTGGCCCAGTTAGAGGGGGCCATTTTGGAAAAGCGCCGCCAGATCACCGAAAGCCTCACCAGCTGGCAAAAAGTGCAGCTGAGCCGCCACCCCGACAGGCCCTATACGCTCAAGTACATCGATAAAATGACCACCGATTTTTTGGAGCTGCACGGCGACCGAAATGTGCGGGATGACAAAGCGGTGGTGGGTGGTTTTGCCAAACTGGGAGGTCAAACCATCATGATACTGGGACAGCAAAAGGGTATCAATACCAAAATGCGCCAGGAGCGAAACTTTGGAATGGCCAATCCCGAAGGATACCGCAAAGCTCTGCGACTAATGAAGCTGGCCGAAAAGTTTGACAAGCCGATTGTAACCCTCATCGATACGCCCGGCGCCTTCCCCGGTATTGAGGCGGAGGAGCGTGGCCAGGGCGAAGCGATTGCCCGCAATATTTTTGAAATGATGAAGCTGAAGGTGCCCGTGATTTGCGTGGTAATAGGCGAAGGTGCCAGCGGCGGTGCCATGGGTATTGGCGTGGGCGACAGGGTACTGATGTTGGAAAATACCTGGTACACCGTGATTAGCCCCGAAAGCTGCAGCTCCATTTTATGGCGCAGCTGGGAGAAAAAAGAAGTAGCCGCCGAGCAATTGAAACTCACCAGCGACCACATGATGCAGTTTGGCCTGGTAGACGGGGTAGTGAAGGAGCCGGTGGGCGGCGCCCATTGGGACTATGACGAAGCTGCGCAGTACCTGAAGGACGCCATTTTGCCATTGCTTGCCGAATTGAAACAAATAGCCCCCGAAGAACGTATTAGGCAGCGCATCGACAAATTTGGGCGAATGGGCTTTTACGACGAGGCCGATGCCCTGTTTGGCGCCGAAGCATAAGCAACAATATTGGAAAACAGATAACGATGGTTGGCCACCAACGCATCGTCCATCTGAAAAGCAACAAACTGTAATTATAAAATGGCACAATTTGGTGGTGTTGGGGTAGCCCTTGTAACACCCTTTGCGGCGGACAACAGCATTGACTTTGCAGCGCTGGAACGATTGATAGATCATACGATCAGGGGAAAAGTAGACTACCTGGTAAGCCTTGGTACTACCGGCGAGGTAGCTACGCTGAGCACCGGCGAACAATTAGAGGTGCTGCAGTTCACGTTGGAGAAGGCGGCGGGTCGCCTGCCCGTGGTAGCAGGCATTGGCGGAAATGATACACAAAGCACCATTCAGAAGCTGACCAACTGGCCGCTGGAGCAGGTAGCCGCGGTACTGAGCGTAAGCCCATACTACAACAAGCCTTCTCAGGAAGGCATTTACCAGCACTATGCAGCTATAGCAGCTGCATCGCCCAAGCCTGTTATTTTGTACAATGTACCCGGCCGTACCAGCAGCAACATTTCTGTGGAAACCACCCTGCGGCTGGCAAATGATTTTGCAGGCAAAATAGTCGGCACCAAAGAAGCCAGTGGCAACATGGTGCAGTGTATGCACCTTGCCAAAAGCCGCCCGCCTGGCTTCTCGCTTATCAGTGGCGATGATCACATCACCCTCCCCTTGATTGCCTGCGGCTTTGATGGTGTGATCAGTGTGGTAGCCAATAGCCATCCGGCCAAGTTTTGCCAATTGGTACACATGGCCCTGGCCGGTGATTATGCTGGCGCCCGCCCGTTTCAGAGCGAACTATTGGACGTAATGGACATGTTGTTTGTAGAAAACAATCCTGCCGGGGTAAAAGCATTCCTGACAGAATTAGGTATCATCGACAATTATTTACGACTGCCGCTGGTGCCTTTGAGCAAGGCTCAGCATGAGCGGCTCCGGCACTTGCTTTAAGAGTGGCATGAAACATTTTTTTTCAAAGCACACCGGTTTGCTTATTTGGGGCTGCCTGTGTGCTTTTTCGTTGTCGGCGCAGCGGGTGGTTTTTCGGTTGGGCACACTGCCCGCTGGTACCAAAGGCCCGGTGTACCTGGCGGGTAGTTTCAATGGCTGGAGCCCCGCCGATCCGGCCTGGCGGCTACAGCCGGGCGATAGTTTGATAAGGCACCTCGGCCAGCCGGGCGCTATCATCCAAATGAAGTGTACCCTTGGCAGTTGGCAGCAGGTAGAGCAAGCAGCTGATGGCGCCGATATGGCCAACAGAACTTTTCGCCTAAATAGCGATACCACTGTGACACTGCACATAGCCGCTTTTCGCCCCGGTGGTGCTAATGCTGTTGTAACCCGGCCTCGCACTGCGTCGGCAGGAGTGGCGGTGTTCGACAGTGCGTTCGGGTTACCGTCGCTGGGCGTAAAGCGCATGGTACGCATGTACCTGCCGCCAGACTACCATCGAGGCAACAAGCGATATCCGGTGCTTTACATGTTTGATGGTCAAAACCTTTTTGATGAGGCTACCGCCAGTTTTGGCGAGTGGCGGGTAGATGAAAGCCTCGACAGTATTTTTCGCAAAACCGGTAAGGGTGTGATTGTGATTGGCATCGATCATGCCGGTCCACAACGCATCAACGAATACAATCCCCTGGATAGTAGCAGTTTTGGCCTTGGCTATGGTGAAAAGCTGATAAGCGATGTGGTGAATGTGCTGAAACCTGCGGTGGACAGGCGCCTGAAAACACGGGTGGGCCGGCGCCACACATGGGTAGCAGGTAGCAGTATGGGCGCACTCATGGCCACTTACAGCATGCTACACGTCAGCGGTACATTTGGTGCGGCCGGTGTGCTGTCGCCAGCATTTTGGATCAATACTTCGCTACCGGCCCAGGTAGCCGCCTGGCGACCAACAGCACCCACCAAAAAGCTGCGTTGGTTTTTTTATGCCGGCGATATGGAAAGCAAGGAAATGGTACCCGATATGGAGCGAATTGCCAGGATGGTAGATAGGAAAAATGAAAGGACTGCCATACTTGTGGTGGCGCAAGCCCGCCATGAGGAGGCGTTTTGGGCATCAGCCTTTACTCATTTCATCCCTTGGCTATTGGCACGATAGAAGGTCGGCGAAGCGGCTTCAGTAGGTAAGTAACCCCCTCCAGTGCCAGATCTGTCGACGGAAAAATCGGTCGGGCTTCCTTTAAAAATTCATCCAATACCTCGTATTTGCTGCTGAAGTGGCCAAGGAGTAATCGTTGTGGCTGTGCTACCTGTGCTAGTTGGGCTGCTTGCACTGCGGTGCTATGAAATCTACTTTGGGCACGCTCGGCCTCATCGTGTAAAAATGTAGCCTCATGGTAAAGTAAACTGACCCCCGCTACTACCTGCGCCAGCGATGGCATGTATAAGGTATCGGCACAATAGGCGTAGCTCAAGGGGGGGGCGGCAGCTGTTGTCACCGTATCGTTTCGAACCAACCTGCCATCCTTGTGCTGATAATCCTCCCCCCACTTTAATCGTCCAAAAAACACCTGAGGAATCCCGGCAGCAATGGCAGCCTCTTTCAGCAAGCTGCGAGGAGCTTTCTTTTCAACAAACAGAAACCCCCAACAGGGTATACGATGCATTACAGGGAAGCAATGCACGGTGACGTGCTTGTCGCTCAGCAAGGCTGCATTGGCTTGCAGCGGATGAAAATGAAGCGGAAAGGGCAGTCGGGTATCAGCTATTTTAAGTTGCAGATTGATAATGTCTTCCAGGCCCGGCGGAGAATACAAATGCAAGCTTGCCTCCCTTCCCATCAGTCCCATGGAAGTGATGAGCCCTATCAGGCCAAAGTAATGGTCGCCATGCAGGTGGCTGATAAAGATGTGATTGATCTTGCTACGCCGGATTTTGTACCGACTAAGTTGTGTTTGCGTACCCTCGCCACAGTCTATCAGATATATCTGCTCATCCCAATGCAAGGCTTGCGCAGTGGGATGCCGCTCGTGAGCCGGCAGCGCCGAATTATTGCCAAGAATTGTGAGGCCTACCATGGGTCACATTGCCACTAATTACTTGATTTACAGGACGGATCGGGGGCTAAATGAGCTGCTTCGGCAGCTATTCCTCATCAAATCCGTCCATTAGTTCCCGTTCTATCTCTTCCATTTGAACAATATCCCAAGCTTCGCTCAGCGTAGGGGTCACATTCATTACCTCTAGCAATTCTTGCTTATCCAGTGCTTCTTCCACAGGCGGCTGAAGTTCGCACACTACAAATGATTGGTTGTTTTCATAAAAATGCTGTTGCCAACCCGCCAGCGCAGTGGCGGCAGCTTCATCCATGCTGCCTACCTGCTTCATGCTCAGCACTACGCTGCCAGGTGCGGTTTTTGACAAATCAGACAGCATTTGACCGAAATCGTCTGTCATATTAGCAGTAAAATGCGCTTCCTGCAGACTTACTTCATGAAATTTCTCCTTGGTATCGATTTTGACGTTCATGGGTTGTGTTCAGGGGAAAGTTTTGCTAAAAAAGTTTGTGCTGGCCGGCTATTGAAACCGAATAGCGGACACAATCGTAATTATGTTGAACAAATTCTCTGCCGGAATCTGATTTCACCGCTTGTGTAGCGTTTTCCTCAATCCACAAACTGTGCATTTCACTCGCAGCGAATGCCCCGAAAATAATCTTTAATATTGTAAGCAACAGGAGATCAGCAATATGGATGGAAACTTTTCGCCCCAGGTAAAGGAGATCATTTCGTACAGCCGCGAAGAAGCTTTGCGATTGGGCAATGATTTCATTGGCACCGAACATCTGCTACTGGGCCTGATTCGAGATGGAGAAAACACTGCAATCAAGGTATTGAAGCAGCTGAATGTAGACCTGTACGAATTGAGGAAGGAAGTAGAGATGGCCGTGCGTGACAAGACCGGTAAGAATATTGGCAATATCAACAGTCTGCCATTGACCAAACAGGCAGAGAAAGTCATCAGGGTAACGGTACTGGAAGCCAAATCGCTGAAAAGTGCGACGGTGGAAAGTGAGCACCTGATGCTGAGCATTTTGAAGAACAAAGAAAACATTGCCACGCAAATTCTGCTTCAGTATGAGGTGGACTATGACAGCTTCAGAAATGAACTAGGCGTTATTGCCAACGACGGTGTGCATCCAAAGGCCGAATACACCGACGATGACAACGACGAATTTGATGAGGAGAAAAGGGGCTACGGCAGCGGCAGCGGCCGGGGTGCCAGTAGTGGCGGAGGCACCCGCCAGCAGCAGGGCAATCAGAAAAGCAAAACACCGGTGCTCGATAACTTTGGTCGAGACATCACCCGCATGGCTGAAACCGGAGCGCTGGATCCTATTGTGGGCAGAGAAGATGAAATTGAGCGGGTGTCTCAAATACTTTCTCGCCGCAAAAAGAACAACCCGATTTTGATAGGTGAGCCGGGCGTAGGTAAAACGGCCATTGTAGAAGGACTTGCCCTGCGCATTGTACAGCGCAAAGTGAGCAGGGTACTCTTCGATAAGCGGGTGATCAGCCTTGATTTAGCGGCTCTGGTAGCGGGCACCAAGTACCGTGGCCAGTTTGAGGAGCGAATGAAGGCCATCATGAATGAGCTGGAAAAGAACCGCGATGTGATTCTTTTCATAGATGAAATACACACCATTGTAGGGGCAGGCGGTGCCAGCGGCTCGCTGGACGCCAGCAATATCTTCAAGCCGGCCTTGGCACGTGGCGAGTTACAGTGCATCGGCGCTTCCACATTGGATGAGTACCGCATGTATATTGAAAAAGATGGGGCACTCGACCGTCGTTTTCAGAAAGTGATGGTGGAACAGCCC
>JALOMC010000440.1 GCA_025455665.1 Chitinophagaceae bacterium
GGCGGGACCGCCAGCTTGCTGCCATGCTTTTATACATACCAGCACGGCGGCACTATTCAGCTCGTGGTGCTGGCTTAATGGCCGGCTGATAGAGGGCCAGCGCAGCAGCACACTTAAGGCAAAGGCCAGCAACAGCCAACGAGCATGCAGCGAAAAAGGAAATTTGAAAGGCACCGTTGCAAGATACTGTCTGTACTTATAGGTCGTCAGCATTCCAGTAGTCGACGGGTAGTTTGTACTGCTGCAGGTTTTTCAAAAACTTGCGGCGTTCCTTACGGTCGGTCTTAATGCCAATATTGGTTAGCAACCCTTCCACGGCTATTTTGCCCCAATAGTTAAACTGACCACGTTTCACCACCCGCTGTTTGAAAATGAGGTTCGGTCTGCCATTATCACGGCGGCGTACTACCTGGTTAATCAGCCAATTAAGTGCGCCCGACATAAAGTATTTCTCTCGGCCGTCAGCGCTCAGTTTTTGTACGTTCATTTTGTGATACCGCAGATCCATGGTACCGAATGCAAAATGCTGATTGCCGTTTACAATCATGGTCAGGGTGTCTACCACACCGTTGTAAATGCGCAGCCCCATCAGCGGTCTCAAAAGGGCGTTCATCTCCGGCATTGGAAAACTGCCCATTCGCACCCGCATCCAAAAGCCCTGCAGGGTATCGGTATAGCTTTGCCTGAAGTTGATCCGAATTTGACCCTTGCCATAAAGGCGGCTATCTACAATCATGATCAGCGAGTCTTTATCGTGATGATCCCAATTGCGCAGGTGAGCAATGCTTCCTTTGATTTTATCAAGAAACAAGAGGCCCTCTTTTCCTGTTTTCTGGCCTATCTCATTGTACTGAATTCGTCCGTTGTTCAGGTACACTGAATCCACTTTGAAAAGAAGTGGTATACGCATGATTTGCTGCGCCAGCAATGGCCTGTAGGTCACGGTGTCTTCAGGTCGCGTTTTATCTCGTTGGGGGTGTAGCAGCCAGTCCCACACTTTTATGGCATGTATGTGCAGCTTCGTGGTAGAATCTGAAAAATCGGGTTTTACGTTTTCTAGTAATAGTTTGCCTGTTTTAAATTGAATATGATCTGTTTCGTACGGGTGCGACAGCCAGTGCTCTTCTCTGGCCAATGCCGGCACCAATTGCATCGAATCGAGTGAAACTTGTAGCCCATTGCTTTGCTCAGCCTGCAGCCCAAATACCGATAGTTGTTGCCGATCATTCTTGCGCAGCAATTGTACGCCTTTGGCCCACCAGCGATTGTTGAGTACAATGGTGCGCCAGTCAATAGAATCCTGATTGTTCAGGGCAAATCGGGCAGCACCCAGCTCGGTGGCACTAATGCTGGTAGTATCTCCTTTTTCGCTCACCATGGTATGCGCCAGCGATAACAGGCGAACGCTGTCGACTATTAGTGAAAGGCGTTTCGATTTTGGCCGCAGGTTTATTTCGCTTAGCTGCATGTGCACAGCTGCTGGCTGAAAGAAGCGGCGGGCAAAGGCGGCGCCAATTTTGGTGCTGCTATTGGCATGATAGGCAGTATCGCCATTTTTTCGCTGCATCAGCAGTTCTACATTGGCATTGGTCAGCAGCAGTTGCTGCAGTTGTAGCGGCTTGTCGGTAGCGGCACTGGCCGGCGCTGTTGTATTTGCAGAAGTAGCACTGTCAGGCAGGGTGGCAGTCAGCTTCAGCTTGCTGTTGTTCAGCAGCAGGCTGGTCACCCGAAGTTCGGGCAGGTCAGTACTGGTAATGCCCAGCGCTGCTTCCAATAGTTCGGCTTCAAAACTGATAGCAGTATTGCCTTTGCTGTTGGCTCCCTTCACCTGCTTTATGCGTATCGTGCCGGGTTGGGCTATTTCCAGGCTCCCTGCTTCCAGGCGGGTGGTGCCGCTTTCCAATTGGTTGGCCTTGCTGCCCAGCACCAGCGTTTGCCAGCTGGCATGTTTATTTTGCCATTGAAAATTGGTAGCGGCCACATCAAAAGCGGTCGAGGCTGCAGTACGGTTGCTGTCGATTATTTTCAGCACCATATTGTTGAGGCGAAGTCGATCAGCTATCAGGTGCAGCGGGTTGTGCTGACCACTATCTTTCAGTGCCGCGTTGGGTTGTTTTTTTCGGAGCTGTATCGTTCCTCTTTCTACCAGCAAATCGCTGATGCGTAGGCCATCGGCACGGGTCAGGTCCAGCGTGTTCAATGCGTTTAAAATGGTAACCCCATACAGATCTACTTCGGTGTCTTCACCAAACTTGCCTTGTATGTGGCCAAAGTAAAAGCCACGTGGATTGTTGAGTAGTTTAGCAGCCGATATCCGCAATGATATATCCTTTCCTACGAGTGTAAACCCATCAGTAGTCAGGCGATCTACTGCATGAATAATGTCCATGGCATTGGTAGCCCCCAGCAGCTTTTGACCATTCACAATGAGTGAAAGACCCGACAGCTTCAATTGACTGGCGCCTTTTTGCTGCGGCAATAAAATAACAGAGGCATTGCGCACCTCCACTTCATCCAGGCTGAGCGATTGTTGTACACTTCGAAGCGTCCTGTCTACTTTTTTATTCAGACGCTGGCCACGGCCTTTGGCCGATGTGCCAGTGGGCGCAGGTGCGGCTTTCATGGTGGCCACTTCCACAACGGGATCCAACAGCTGCAGGCGTTTTGCTTTCAGTTTTTTCAAAAGCAAATCGGGCAAGGAATAGTCGGATACCTGCAAAACGGGTATGCTGATCCGATTGGCCACTGCTGCTTGTGTTTTCCGTTCACGTAGCTGGTAGCCCTGCATGGTCAGCTGTCCGTTATTGATGGCTAAATCCTGCAGCTGTAGTTGGTACAGATTGTTATCGTCCCGGTCTTGAAAATCGGTGATCCGAATGGTCATTCCTTCTATCTGAAACTGAGGCCGGCGAAGCGGCTGAAGCGATAACTCATTCAGCTGCAAATTTTTGCCGGCAAGCGAAAGCATCGATTCATCTGTGCCGCGGTCGGCAAATGTTTTGGTACGAATGCTGTACGCCATGTCTGACACCTGTACATGATGCAACAGCAGCGGATGGCCACT
>JALOMC010000441.1 GCA_025455665.1 Chitinophagaceae bacterium
AGCATGGGCCAAACAGGCTTTGTGGATGCGGATGATGTGGCTGCGGCCATGATACAACTGATGGCAAGCGATGTGGAAGGCCAACGCTTCATCATAAGTGCTGAAAACCGCACCTACCGCGATTTCTTTTTTATGGTGGCCGATGCATTGGGCGTGCCACGGCCGCACACACTGATAACGCCGTGGAAAGCGGAGCTGGCATGGCGGCTGTACAAAGTAAAAGGCTGGCTGACCGGCAAAAGCCCGCTGGTAACGAAAGAAACGGCTGCTACCAGCCTGGCAGTGGTAAGCTTTGATAATAGCAAACTACTGAAAGCCCTACCAGGATTTGCGTACCGGCCGCTGCAAGAAACGGTGCAGCGGGTATGCGGGCACTTGCGGGCAGGCTGAATGCTTAAAGCTGAAGGAGATGGTTGGCGATGGGACGGTTGTAGGCTTGTGTACAATAAAAGATAAAGAATAAGGAATAAGAAATGAGGAAGTAAGGGGAGGCGGAATTTCAAATGTGAAATCTCAAATGCCCTCTGTGCCTCAGCGAGAAAAACGCTCCCGCAGATTGCGGAGATAATCGCAGATAAAATCCTACATCAGCTATTTCTCTGCGGCCTCTGTGTTCTCCGTGAGAGAAAAAATCTCCCGCAAATCTCGCAGATGGCCGCCGATCAAGTTAATCAGTCATCTGCATTCGGGGCGCACCCTTGTTGCCTGTGCGAACTATTATCTCAGCTGAACGAAGAAAGAGAGAGAGCAGTCAAGAAGTTGGGCTCCAAAGCTCAGAGTTGAAATTTCCAATCTCCTCAGTGTCCCCTGAGGTCTCTGTGCGAAACCACGTCACTCAAGCTTCCCGCTCCATCCTTTTCAGCTTTTCCCACATTTCGGGTATGCGTTTGATCCACACTAGTTCGCGGCGCTTGGTACCGGCTTCTTCGGCGGGGTAGCCAAAGTAGGTTTTGCCACCTTCGAGGCTGGAGGGCACACCCGTTTGTGCCAGTACATTGGCGCCATCGCCAATGGTGAGCGTTTTGCTCACGCCTACCTGTCCCCATAAATTGACGCCGTGCCCAATGGTAGTAGCACCGGCAATGCCCACCTGTGCGGCAATGATGCAATTGCTACCGATGACCACATCGTGACCCACCTGTACCAGGTTGTCTATTTTGGTGCCCTGCCCTATGCGGGTATCATGGGTCACGCCTTTATCGATGCAGCAGTTGGCGCCAATGTGTACATGATCTTCGAGCACCACACGGCCACAGCTTTTCATTTGCTTGTACCACACAGGTCGGTCGCGTTTGCTGTTGTAGTAAAAGGCATCGGCACCCAATACGGTACCGGCATGCACCACTACATGGTCGCCTATTTCGGTATGGTCGTATATCGTCACATGGGGGTGGATGATGCAATGCTTGCCGATGCGCACCTGCTCGCCAATGAAAACGCCCGGCATGACGATGCTGCCCTCGCCAATAACAGCTGTGCTGCTGATAAGGCTGGTAGCCGGCACGAAAGGCCTGAAGTGCTCTACAATACGCAGGTAGGCTTCAAAGGGTTGCTCACACACCAGCAGCGTTTTGCCCATGCGGTCGTCCACCGCAACAAAACACAGATCACCCGCTTCTACTTTGTGTATCTCATTGATGCCGGTAGTCATTGCATCAGCATCGCCTACAATGCTGGCATCTATCAGGTTGGCTATCCATTGCATGCTTACCGGTGCAGGAAATTTCATGTGCGTTGATGTTTCGGCAAAAGTACAGTTTGGTAGCGCCTTGCATGCATCTGCCAATGATTACTGTGTTTGCAAGGCTTGTGTGCTATCAGCAAATGCACTACCTTCCATTCGTATTCCATTTCACATAGCGGCAATTGCTTTTTGGAAATTCACAGGGCATAAAAAATTGTGAATAACTAACTGCATGCAAATGATATCGAGTGCATGAATGTGAATTAATATTGTGTCGGGAATTGTTTATCCCAGTACTTACTAACCCATTGTTTGTAAATCCCCCGTTTCGCCGGGGGATTTTGTTTTTCTTTCTTCTTCATCATTTGCTTGTTGGTAGTAGTAGTTGGCCAAACGAGGCAGACTACGGCCGTTGTTTTCACCTACATTTGAGGCAATGGCCGCAAAGCCTTGCTGCCACTGCATTTGCACATGAAGCCAAAAAGAATCATACTGGTACGACATGGAGAATCGGAAGGCAATCTGGATAGGAATACCTATGCCAGCAAGCAGGATTTTAAACTGCTGCTGACATCGCTGGGCGAGCACCAGGCCGATGAAGCAGGCCGTTCATTGCGTCATCTTATTGGCGATGAAAGCATCATGTTTTATCTCTCGCCCTTGTGGCGCACCCGCCTCACGTTCGAGCACATTGCCAAGCATTTTCAAAAAGAACAGTACCGCTGGAAAGAAGACCCGCGACTACGGGAACAAGAGTGGGGCCACTTTCGAGACCTGAAGGCCAACATCCAGATAGACGACGAACGCAATCGATTCGGCACATTCTATTATCGAATAAAGGATGGCGAAAGCTGCGCCGATGTTTATGACCGCGTCAGCGATTTCATGCACAGCCTGTACCGCGACTTTGAGAAGTCTTATTTTCCTGAAAATGTCATCATCGTGACCCACGGCATGACGCTTCGCATTTTTCTGATGCGCTGGTTTCACTGGACGGTAGAGGAATTCGAAACCCTGCGCAACCCCCGCAATGCCGAAATAGTAATGATGGAACGCAACGACGCTACCAATAAGTACCGGTTGGTGACGGAGCTCAAGCGGAAGAACATTGCCCCCGACGATCAATAATCGGGCGGCACCGCAAATAACTGGCTGATGTGCCGCTGGTGGAACGATCATTTTGCCAACTCTCTGCTACTGCCATGAACAAGGATAAGCCCTTCTGTTCCTATTACATTTTTTTGCCAATTACTTCTGCCCGCCGTGCTAACTTGCAGCCGCTGTAGCCTTCCGTTTATCATCCGCTTACTCGTTTATCTGCTTTGAGCCACATCCACTACATCAGTCTAGCTGCCGATCTTCGATCTCGAGTTCGACCGCGACCGCTTCAGTTATGGATTCCGTCTATGTCTGCTGCAGGTAGCCACCCCGTCCGATTGCTTTATCATCGATCCGCTGGCCATCAAAGACCTGCAACCGCTGTACCAGTTTTTTGAAACCTCCACGGTCCGCAAACTGGCCCACTGCCCAGGCGAAGACCTGCGACTACTGCACTCGCTGCAGTGCTACCCCACCCAGCTGTGCGATACCGAGATATACGCCAAGCTGCTGAACTACGAGCAAACCTCGCTGAGCAACATGCTGCTGCAGAAGTGCGGTGTGGCCCTCAACAAGCGCTGGCAAACCAGCAACTGGGCCAAGCGGCCGCTGGTAGAAGATCAGATTTTGTATGCCGCCGACGATGTCATTCACCTGTTTGGCCTGGAGGAAGAGCTGCGCAAAGAGGCCACTGCCAAAGGCATACAAGCCTACATAGACGAAGAGCAGGAGGTACTGAGCCAGACCCGCTACCAGCTGGAGCCCAAAACCGATTTCCTTAAAAAAAGCGATCGGCTCTACCTCAGCCCATACGATCAGTTTGTACTCAACCAGCTGTTCAAGCTACGCGACCAACTGGCCCAGCGATTCAATAAGCCCGCACATTATATCATGCCCGAAATACTCGTACGCGACCTGTGGGCCGAAAAGGTAGCCATCAAGGAACTATGCGCCTCACCGGGCATTTACCCCGCCCTGCGCAAGCCCGGCATGCAGCAAGAGTGGGAGCGGGCCTGGAAGCAGATACACGAAGCCGCCAGGCAGCAAGGCCTGAGCAAAAAGCGCCAGCGCAAAGAGCTGGCACCCGGCGAGCCCAATGGCTA
>JALOMC010000141.1 GCA_025455665.1 Chitinophagaceae bacterium
CCCTGCAGCCGGCGTGGTAAAAAAGCCAATGCGTACTGTGCCATCGGCTGTTTCTTGTGTTATACCCAAGCCGCCCGAAGCGCTACGCACCGTCAGGCGGTCGGCGGGGGTGGTGGTGCCAATACCGATGTTTTGGGCCATCGCCCACAATGGCATGACGGCCGCTAACAAGAAACGTAAGCCCAGATGATTTTTCATGGCAAAGGGTTAATGAATTTCAAATCGCTTGACAATGACATGACCGGGCGTTTCGAGCCGGGCAAACCAACGCCCCGGCTGAAGAAAGCTGCAATCAAGCAAAAAAGGCGAGGACAGCTGCAGGCGCTGGTAAATACTTCCATCGGACCGCAGCAACCATGCTTGTGCCAATGTCAGCTCCGCATCTGCCAAGGCTATTTCCAGCAGTTGCCGATTCACATCAAACAGCACGGCGGCCATATTTTATCAGCATTTGTAAGATGAAAGTGCAACATACGAGCCGGGCTCGCAAGCAGCCTTGAGTGGCCGGTAGAAAAGCTTGAGCAATTGGTAAACCTGTTTTAATCCGTCATTTACTGCCAGCAGGTGCTGGCACCGCATAAACCCATGCCCGCGAGAAGGCACCGTGAGCCAACACTGACCGCAAAAGAAAAAAGCTGTAGTTGCTGCTTGGACGCAGCCAGTAGCCACTGCCATCTATCCTCCAATACACAAAGCAGGCAAGTGACGGCTACATGAGGGAGCAAGACGAACATCCTCATCTGGCCTGCTGATAGTACTTTATCATTTCAACACGGGTACTTCAATAAAACTTTCGCCGTACCAGGTTAATTGTAGTGGAGCACCGGCATCCGCAATTGTTTCCGCACTTACATCTTTACCTGTACCATAGTTGATTTGCCAGTATTTACTTTTTACCACCCCTACCACTACTACCAAACTGCTACCGGGCGATAGCTGCTTACTCACCACATACCAGTTTGGTAGCTGAATAGCTGTTTTTTTATTCGGCGTGAGCAACTGCCGCTTCGAGCGGTCGGCAGCATAGCTGGCCCGAACCATATTATCAGCGGCATGCAGCGCCAAATAGGTACCATCGGCTCGCTTTTCGAAAAACCTAACTTTAAGATCCACGTCTTTTTTATTGACAGAAAAAACCAACCTGCCAGTAAATGAACCGCTAACTGTGAGCGGCTTATCTGATACCGGCAATACAAAGCTGATGGCAGTGGTTCTATCCAGTGTACTATCAATGATAGATGTCTTGTAAGATTTTGCAGTATCACTACGGTCAGCAAAATCTACTTGCTGCGTTGCCACCTTACCCGCGGCAGGGCTATTGGCAAACAAATAGTCTTCCTGCTGCTTTTTTCCGCTGAAATAGTAACGAATTCTATTACTACTCATTCCTGCCAGCGATGCAGCATGCCGCCACGAATTAGTACCCATTACCGCAAAATTGATTTTATCTTTTAGCAATGCAGGCCTTTCCTTTCCTTTTAGCACATGGTCAAACCAGGCCACACTCAAATCTTCAAAGTTTACCGCTACTGCCACGCTGTCAAATTTGTAGCCCCCATACGATGCCATTGGTACCCGCTGTGCACCCGCATGATCATAGGGACCTATTACCACATAGTGCTGTGCTGATGGATTGTGCCGCGTATGCTGCTGGTAATAGTAAAGTGCTCCAATTTGGTCTTCATCATAGTAGCCGGTAGTGGTAAGCACCGGTATGTTCAGGTTAGCAAACTCACTGGCTGTTGGCGTCATTTTTTGCCAATACGCATCAAAAGTGGGATGCTGCAGCCAGCGTTGAAAAATCGCACTGGGTCTGCCTTCCATGCTGTCCAAAGCCCTGAAAGCCCTGCCTTGTGTGTACCAGGTTGTAGCTGTTTTCTCCCAATGATCTTCCCGGCCAAAATCGGCATAGTCGGTTTGCTTATTGTTTGTTACCAGGTGTATCCAAGGCAGCATATAGGTCATGTACACATTGTTGTGTTTCGGAAAGTCGATGCCCGGCCCCACCGCTACCTGCGGCATAATGGTTTTGAGAGCAGGATGAAGCCGCTTCACTGCGGCCCACTGGGCAAAGCCAAGGTAGCTGCCACCCGTCATTCCTATCTGTTTATTACACCATGGCTGCTTACTTATCCAGTCCATTACATCGTAGGCATCGGTAGCATCATGTTCAAATGGTTCTATTGCTTGTGGGCTACCGGCTTTGCCGCGGGTATTGGCCACTATGCCCACATAGCCCTTGGCTGCATACTTTTTGGCCGTTGTTCTGTTAGCCATTTCATCGGCATAAATGCTCCACACCAATACAGCCGGTAGCGGCTCGCTGGCTTTGTTGCTGCGCATTATGGTCAATTGAATACTACTGCCATCGCTGGTCGTCACCAGCGTTTTATCAGTAATAAAATCTCTATCGGCCATTACACTCATGTACGACTGATATGGGCCGAGAATAGAGGTGTACACCAGATAGCTGTTGTAGTTTCGCACCAGTGAGTAGGCCTCCTTCATGGTAAGCGTATCCTTTCGGGCACAGTCTTTCACTACGCTTTCAAAGCTGGCCTTTATAGTAGCCAGTGGTGCGCCGGCATAATTTGCTGCGACCGATTGTGCTGCCTCGTTCAGTTTGGGAAAATTGGTGGAAAGCAATGCTTGCAGCCGTTGCTCAAACGGGCTGCCGTCTTGCTGCATACATGCCCGGGCATACATTTCAAATTGAAACGCTACACCGTTCATATCCTCGGTCGGGTCACTCAGCCGAAAAGAATCGATGAATGCGATAGCCGCCTGGTACTGCTGCGCTACAAGTGCTATTCTAAACTTGGCGTCATACTCTGCTGCCTTGTCTTTCACTTTGTAGGATTGTAAGACCGCTGCCGCAAGTGCAGGTATTTGCCCGGCCAGTGTGGCACTATCGGCATAGCTGGCTTTTGGAAAATAAAAGGTCTGTGCATTTACCCGAATCGCTGCCGAAGCCATCAATAGCAGCAGGACCATGCTGGTGAGAAAATCCTGAACACGAAGGCAACGAGGGATGACTGTCATACTAGTTGTTGAGTTTTGGTGGTTACACTTCTGTATCACTGCCTGTCGCCATTTTTTGCTCCTCCTCCGGTCGGCAAAAAATCAGTATGCAGCAGTTGCCAATGAGGTACGCAGCAGGCCACACGTATTGTACCGTTGACCGCCCTGCCCTATAGCGAATTTGCAGGTATACCACAAGTGAAGCTATTCCGCCCTTGCTGTGTGCTTCAGCCACTTTTAGCAGCTGGTATCAAATTCTGAGCGGTTGGTTTTTGTACTTGCTGGTGCATCTCCTGCCAAGCAGCTGTCAGATCCGTTGCACCAGTTCGAAAAAATCGGTCTTGCGGCGCCGGCTAAGTGGCACCCGTGCCTCACCGGTCATCAGCAGGTAGTCTTCGCCAGCCTGCGTATGAAAGCTATGCACATGTTGCAAATTGACCAGAAAGCCATTGTGCGAACGAAAAAAACCGTGTGGCGTCAGCTGATCATCAAACTCTTTCAGCGTTTTAGTAACCGTCAGTTTCGGTCGTTCTGTAAAATGCAAAATGCTGTAATTGCTGACTGCTTCTACCCATACTATTTCTGCAGTACCCACTATCAGGTGCACGCCATTTTGCGCCGTAATGGCAAAGCGTACCGGAGCACCAGTTGCCAGGCCTCTCTTCAACACATGATTTACCTGCAGGCGTTCGCGGCAGCGCTGCAGCGCATCGCCCAGCTCTTCCACGCTGTAAGGTTTTATCAGGTAGTCGGCTGCTTGCAGCTTAATAGCATCTACCGCATATTGAGTATATGCGGTAGTAAACACCACTTCGCACCGGCGTTCTGGCAGCATTCGCAGTACATCCAGGCCCGTCAGGCGCGGCATTTCTACATCCAAAAAAAGCAGATCGGGCTGATGAATGTGCAGCAATTGCGGTACCTGCAGCGCATCGGTACAGGTGGCAGCTACGCGGCATTCTGTTTCAAAGCGACGCTCCAGCATGGCCTGCAGGCCGTCGATGCTTTGTTGCTCATCGTCTACAATCAGGCAAATCAAAAGATCAGTGTGTGGCATAAAGTCTATTTCTGGCGGCACATCATTATAGCCAAATGGTAATGACCGTACCCGTTTCAATTTGATCAGGAAAATAATCATCAATCTGATATCTGATATCACGTTGCAGCACTGTTCCTAACAGCTGCATGCGGCGCTCCGTCAGCTGCATGCCCACACTTTGGCGTTGCAGGCTGCTGGCTGCTTTTAGTCTGGCCGCTTCCGACCGTCCTATACCATTGTCGGCAATGCTGATGTGGAGCCCACCCGCAGGCGTGTAGGCTGCCTTGATGCTGAGCAATCCTGCCCGGCTCTTTAGCGGCGATAAGCCATGCCAAATAGCATTCTCCACAAAGGGCTGCAGCAGCATGGGGGGCAACTGTACACTGTCGGCATCCAGGCCGGCTGCTACTTCTATCTGGTAGTCAAAGCTGGCATTGCAGCGCCGGTGCTCCAGCTCTACGTACAGTTTCAACAGGTCCAGCTCTTGCTTCAGGCTGATGAGATCGCGGCCACTCAACTCCAGTATTTGCCTGATGAGGCGAGCAAACTTGCTGAGGTACTCGCTGGCATCATCCTGTTTATTTTCCCAAATAAACTTTTGAATTGAGTTGAGTGAATTGAAAATGAAATGCGGATTCATTTGACTGCGCAGGGTAGCCATTTGCATTTCGGCCAGCTGCCGGGTTTGCAGGTTTTCGGCAGCGGCCCGCTGTACTATTCTCCGTTCCCGCCATTTTACCAGCGCCCACACAGCTGCCAAGGCCAGCAGCACCTGCAGCACCCGGGCCCAGGGGCGGGCCCACCAGGGCAGCGGTATTTCAAATGAAAAACGGGCCGGCACAGCAGCAGCCCGCCCGCTGCTGTTATAGGCCATTATTTCCAGCACGTACTTGCCTGCCTTCAGGTTGGCAAATGATAGCTCCCGATTGCCCGTAAACTGCCAGCTACTATCAAAACCAAGCAATCGCCAGGCGAAGCGCAACTTATCTGGCTGTTGGTACTCGAAGGCAGTAAATTGAAACTCCCAGCGCTGCTGCTGGGGGCTGGCTACCCACTGCTGCTGCCGAAAAGGTGCCAGCGGCAGCAATGCCCCATTCACCAGTACCTGCGTGATGACGGGTTGAGGTACGGAGCTATTGGCCCCCACCCCATTGGGCAGCCAGCGGCTAAAGGCCATTCGGTGCCCCAGGTACATCTCGCCATTGTAGTGAAACAGTGTGGCCCAATCGCTATTGATAGCATAGATACCATCTACCGTGGTAAACACAGCTAACTCATTAGTAGCCGGTGTAAATTTTACCAGGCCTTCGGCGGTATATATCCATACATGGCCCAGCCAGTCGGCCTTCATGCCATGGGCGTGCACGGGCCGCCACGTAGCCGATATATGTTTGGCCTGCCCGGTAGCCAGGTGGTACAGCCACAGGCCCGACTCGCTACCAATGACCAGCTGCTGCTGTACCACCGCCAGGCCAATGATGCGCTCTACACCGCCACCGGGCAAATAGCGAAGGCGCAACGTGTCTTCCAGTCCATTCCTGAATCGGAGCAGGCCAAACTGCCCCCCTACATATTTGTATCCTTGTGCATCTGTTGCCAGCCCCTCCAACACCGGAAACTGCCGCTGATGCTGCGGAAGCGGCACCACCTCTGCCACCCGCCGCTGGCCCGAGGCCGGATGATAGCCCACCAACCCACGCCAGCAGGTCATCCACAACCAGCCAGTGCTATCCAGCAGGCTGTACTCGCCAAACAATGTCTTGTTTTGCCGATCGGCCAACCTCACAAACGAAACATCAGCACCTGCTATACGCACAAATCCATCGTAGCTGCCGCCCCATATCACCCCTTTGCCATCGCGGTACAGCGATTGTACCCAACGCTTACCGTAGTAAAGATCGTCGTCGCTCACCGGCGATACCCGAAACCAGCTTTTTTCAATCTGACCGGTGTTGCCATTCATGAGCGCCACCCCGCTACCATGTATGCCCACCCACAGCATGCCGGGTCGCGTAGCATGTGGCTGTATACCACTCAGCATATTGTACTGTACGGTATGAAGGGCAGGTAGCTCGCCCTTCTGAAATTGATTGGTGTAGTTCGTTATTTTTTCCAGCCCCAGCCACGAGCATACCCATAGTATACCGTTGGGCGCATAAAAACAAGAGTTGTGCAGCTCTACCCCCGTACCCAGCTGCCACTCCGGCTTGTACTCAAACCTGTGTACAATGCTTTTGCTCCGCCGGTCGTAAAGCATTTTGCCCGTATTGGTGCCCAAAATCCACAAAAGGCTATCGCCGGTAAGGGCTGGTGCTTCCGCCAAATCGCTGCACACAATGCCATGGTTATCCAGCTGCGGATAAAAGGAA
>JALOMC010000142.1 GCA_025455665.1 Chitinophagaceae bacterium
CGGACTGCCAAACTTCACATGACAATCATTGATCCAGGCTTCTACGCCACGTCCGGCATGCTCCTTTACATGGGTGAGGTGCTGGGGTGGTGCAGCCAGATACTGCAGTACTGCCCGGCTGAGTGGATGCGTGGTTTGCGCCGCTACCGATGCCAACATCCAGGCCAATTCTTCTGTAATCGGATCGCCCTTGGCCTCCACATCAAACTGTTTGCCATCGGTGAGGGTACCTGTTTTATCAAACACCAGGTGATTCACTTTCACCATTCGCTCTACCACTGCCGCATTGCGTACATAAAAGCCCGCCCGGTCAAAAACCCGAATAACATGACTATTCGTAAACGAATTGCTTAGCAGCAAGGCGCAAGGGCAGGCCCCACAATAAGGGCTGCTGTTACTACGGTCCATACTTTCGATGCATCGGCCATAGCCCAGTACAGCGCTGCAGCTGCCGTAAGCGAAAACAAAACAATGGTGAAATATCTGCTAACTGTGTGTACCCACGAATCATGCTGGTTCTCGTCCGATCGCATACTCTCCCTGTTCCATAAATTGGTCAGGTAGCTCTGGCTCACATCCTTTATCAGCAGCAGTTCTACCTTGCCTGCCATCTGCCTGCCACCAGCGTAAATGATTTCACTGATTTTCTTTTCTACCGGTAAGCTTTCTCCCGTTACAAAACTGTAGTCAATAGCAGCCTCGCCGCGTACCAGGATGCCATCGGCAGGTACTATTTCCTGGCTGTGAATGATGATGCTATCGCCACTGCGCAGATCGGGTAGCGGCACGGGTGTTTCTACCCCCGCCACCAGCTTATTTACAGCTATCGGAAAATAAGAAGTGTAGTCACGATCGAAACTGAGCGACTGCTGGGTACGATCTTGCAATATGCGCCCCACCAGCATGAAAAAAACAATACCACTCATGCTATCGAGATAGCCGGCACCCGTGCCACTTACAATTTCGAAAACGCTGCGACCAAAGGTGATGACAATAGCCAGTGCAATGGGCGCATCGATATTGAGAAAGCCAGTACGCAAACCTGCCCACCCGCTGGCAAAAAACTCCCGGGCACTATAAAAAAATACCGGTAAACTAAGTAAGAGATTGAGCCATCGAAACACCGGTGTAAGGTCATAGTCGGCCGTTACACCATCCAGGCCTACATACTCAGGAAAGCTGAGCAGCATAATATTGCTAAAACAAAAGCCGGCTACCCCCAGCCGATACAGCCGGCTGCGATTGAATAAATTGCGTGGCTTTTTATCAAGGTCGTTGAGGCTGATATGCGGCTCGTACCCAATACTCGTCAGTAGTTCGGCCAGCTGCCGCAGCGTCACGCTTTTTTCGTTGAAAAGTATGGTCAGTTCTTTCTTCGGAAAATCAACTCTGCTATTCAGTACGCCTTCATTCAGCTTGTACAAATGCTCCAGCAGCCACAAGCAGCTGCTGCAATGCATTTGCGGCAGGTAAAAGGTCACCTGGGTTTGGTTCTCGTCGGAAAACTGTACCAGCCGCTGCCGTATATCAGCATTTTCTAAAAAAGCAAACTTATCATGCCGCACCTGTACCCGTTGGTTGATACCAGGCTTGCTGGCATGGTCGTAATACTCACACAAGCCATGCTGGTTCAGCACCTGGTACACTGTTTTGCAGCCAGCACAGCAAAAAGGTTTTTCATCGTACACAATTGGCTGGGGTGGTAATTCTTCGCCGCAATGAAAGCATTGCACTGCTATTTGGGTGCTGGTTTCCATGTTTGTTCCGTTTTTCCCCTTTACCAAAACAGCCGGTTGTAGTACCGGCTGCTATTATTCGCTTTATGCTGTCAGCGGGCCGTAAATATGATGGGCATTGGGCCAGCCGCTTCAGCAGCCATATAGCTTGTGTAGCCGTGGCAGTAGCACATTTTCTTTCAGGTAAATCGATTGGCTGATCATTTGATCAATCAAAAAAAGTTCTTCGAAAAACAAGCGGGTATCGGCGTCCCACTCTGGTTTCAGTATAAAGTTATTAGCCACCTGCCGCAGCCTTTCGATGATGCTGATGATCTTTTTATTCTTGTCGCGGATCATTTGTACCGGCACCTGGCTGACGGCTCCGGCACGGCCAGCTCCCAGCTTATCTATCACCGAAAAGATAATCAACCGATCATTGCGTATCACCTGCTCTACTTCCTCTTTGAGGCGGGAAAACAGTAAATGGGCCACGCTCATTTTTTCCGGATCGATATCGGAATGCTGCAACATAGAGGCTTGGTGCTCTAGCGCACTGAGGGCCTGCTGGAGCGGCGTGTAATATTTTTGATCGATGTAGTGACAGAGTTGCGGCGGCGACAATTCATTCACTTCTACCAGGTGCGATGCCAACATAAGGACAGGAATTATGGTGGTACGAAGCTATTGGTACACCTGTAGGGTAATGGTGACTGAACGCAAGCAAAAGCATGATTAAAGTCATGTTTTGAGCAACAAAAAAGGGTACCACAGTACCCTTTCCTATTAGCAGCAATCGCAGTTATTACAACGCCGGCCGTTGGCCAAAAGCCCCGCTAATCGTTCAAATTAGCCACGCGGGCCAGCTCACGCATGTCTTTAATGGCTATGCGCTTGCCAGATAATTCAATGACTTCTTCTCTGTTTAGTTCGCTCAGCAGCCTGATAGCGGTTTCAGTAGCAGTACCTACCAGGTTGGCTATTTCTTCGCGGGTGAGCTGAACTGCTATAAAAGTGCTATCGGGCTCAAATCCGTAGGTTTCCTTCAAAAAAAGCAAGGTTTCGGCCAGGCGCTCCCGTACCGGCTTTTGTGCCAGGTGGGTCAGCTTTACTTCTGCCTCTCGCAGTTGATTGCTCAGCAGTTTCATCACTTCAAAGCTCAACGAATTATCAGATTTTAGTGTCCGCATGAATACTTCGCGGGGAACGAAGCATATCTGCGAATCTTCCAGCACGGTGGCGGTAGCGTTATAGCGTTCGTTTACCAGCATGCTTCGGTAGCCCAGCACATCGCCATCACGTGCCATGCGCACTATTTGCTCTTTGCCCTCGTCGCCTATGATTGAAAGTTTGATTTTTCCCTTGTTGACGCAATAAATACCAAATGGGTGGCCTCCTTCGTGAAACACCACCTGGCCTTTTTTGTAAACCGAGCAAGTTTTTGAATTGCTGATTTCATCGAGATGTTCGCCATGGGTGCTGCAAAAAACTGAATACTGACGCTTATCGCATCTGCTGCAGTCGACGTGCTCGAATGTCTTCATGAGTTGCTTTTTTGTTGATTCCGGGTAAGCAATGATCAGTCACTGCAAAGGAATTGAGGGTTGCGCACTGATGTAGATGTAAGTTGATGATTCTTTCTAATAAATGAATCTTCTGTTAGGTAAAGCCGCAGATTGCCTTAAACAAAACCAGTTTTTGGTGACATGACTGCGGCCTTGTAGGTTTGAAAAAAAAGAATATGTATCAGCAAATATTGACCGAAGTTCAACAAGGCACAATGGTGATTACCATTAACCGGCCCGATAAGCTAAATGCACTGAATAAGGAAGTAATACAGGAGCTAAGCCAGGCGCTGGATGAAGTACTGCACCGCAACGATGTACAATCGGCCGTGATAACCGGTGCTGGCGCCAAAGCGTTTGTAGCCGGTGCCGATATCAGCGAGTTTCCGCACCTGGACGCAGCAGCAGGCAGGCAGCTGGCAGCCTTTGGGCAAGAAGCAGTATTTAGCAAAATAGAAAATGCCAGCAAGCCGATTGTAGCGGCTATCAATGGCTTTGCGCTGGGTGGCGGCTGCGAGCTGGCCATGGCCTGCCATTTCAGGCTGGCAGCCGCCAACGCCCGGTTTGGCCAGCCCGAAGTGAACCTGGGCCTGATACCCGGCTACGGCGGCACACAGCGGCTGGTGCAGCTGGTGGGCAAGGGCAAGGCGACGGAGCTGCTGCTGACAGGACAAATGATAGGTGCCGATGAAGCCCTGCAACTGGGTTTGGTGAACTATGTAACTGCCCCAGAGGAACTGCTGCACAAAACCATGGAACTACTGCAAACCATTCACAGCAAGGCACCGCTGGCTGTAAAGGCCATATTGGACCTTGTAAATACCGCCACCTATCAGCCCGCCTCGGGCCTGGCGGCCGAGGTAGCTGCCTTTGGCCAACTGTTTGATACAGCCGATGTAAAGGAAGGCACCGCAGCATTTTTGGAAAAACGCAAACCCACATTTACCGGTAGATAAGTGCTGCCTGCTACCGCCCTGCCAACCGGCCGCGGCTGCTGCTGAGGCGTGTACCACAGGCCATGGCATGCGGGACTGAGCGGCGGGGCCGCCGTGGCGGCTTGCGCTGGCGTGCCGTGCACCACGCGAAGGCCCGAACTGCTGCCGATGCCTGCACCTGGCCGAGATGCCCAAATACACGATGCTAATGACGAAATAGGGCGAGGGCATTGGCCGTGGTAGTAGCAGCAATTTCTTCGGCCGGCAGCTGATACACCTGGCATAGCCGGGCTACTATGTATTGTAGGTAGCTGCTTTCATTGCGCTGGCCGCGGTGCGGTACCGGGGTCAGGTAGGGTGCATCGGTTTCCAGCACCAGGGCGCTGAGCGGCAGCCGGGCCAGCACCTCGGCGAGGCCCGCATTTTTGTAGGTGACGACGCCGCCGATGCCCAGTAAAAAGCCGGCATCGAGTATTTGCACAGCACTCTCGTAGCTGCCGCTGAAGCAATGAAAAATACCACGGAGGCCACGGCCCTGGTACTCCCGCACCACATTGATGGTGTCCTGCATGGCATTGCGGGTGTGAATGACGATGGGCAGCTGGTACTGCAGCGCCCACTCGGTTTGGATGCGGAAGGCTTCGAACTGCTGCTGTGTGTAGGTTTTATCCCAGTAAAAATCGAGGCCTATTTCGCCCAGTGCCGGGTAGCTGGCCTGGCCCAGCAGGCGTTCTACTACCGTCAGTTCCTCTTTGTACTGATCATTGACCGAGCATGGATGCAGCCCTGGCATCATGAAACAATCGGCATGAGCGGCTGCCATGGCCTGCATACGCGGCACCACTTCGGCATCGATGCCGGGCAAATAAAATCGCTGTACCCCTAGCTGCCGGGCCCGCTCAAGCATGGCGTCGCGGTCGGCATCGAAAGCAGGCTGGTACAAATGGCAGTGAGTATCAATGAGTTTCACCTTCGGAAATATTAAATGCTGTGACGGACCAATAAGGGCCGGGAGCTGCGAAAATAGCGGGAACCTGCCGGCTACTGCACCAGGCAGCTGCGAGTTGAGCAGCAGGGCTTTTTACTTTTTTTAAGAACTGTGTTAAACCCGTGTGATAGCCACAGGTCATAGAGGCACAAAAACCAACAACGTATGATACGCAAGCCACTACAACTTGCCCTCGCTGCCACTGCTTTACTTGCTACCCTGACGATGACGAGCTGCCAAAAACAAGTGAACAACAACAGTACTACCGAAGACCAAACCGAAACGGTGATGCTGAGTGCCGAAGATGACGCCGAGGCCGAAATCACATTTGGCGAAGCCGGTGACCAGGCCATTGGAGCGGACGCCGAGAGCGGCCTGGGCCAAATTGATTTGTTTGCCGGTGCCAATACCGGCAATGCCGACGACCCGGCCGACTACGGCCAGGAAACTACCGACAGTGCCTTTAATGGCAACCGTTGCTTCCGCATTACGGTATCGCCCCGCGATCCTGGCGCTTTCCCAAAAACCATTACAATAGACTATGGCACTGGCTGCAAAGGCCGCGATGGCAAGGTGCGTAGTGGTAAAATAGTAACGGTATACAGCAAGCCACTGGTAGTACCGGGCGCTACTGCCGTCACAGAATTTGTGAACCACTACGTAGACTCAGTGAAAGTAGAAGGCCGCCTGAGCATTAAAAACAACAGTACCAGCGCCACACTGGTAATCACCCGTACCGTACAAGGCGGCAAACTGACCAAGCCCAACGGCAACTACATCAAGTGGGAAGCTACCCACACGCATACGCAAACTGCCGGGCTGGGCACACCGGGCTTTCCCCGCGATGATGAGTGGACCATAACCGGCGGTGCCCGTGGCGAACGCAGCCGCAATGGCAACCTGGTAACCTGGAGCCGGGTGATAGTAGAACCGCTTCACAAAGCATTTACCTGCCGCTGGATAGACAAAGGCATTGTGAAAATAACCGTGAACAACCAGGAAGCACTGCTCAATTTCGGTAACGGCACCTGCGACAACAAAGCCACTATTGCCAAGGACGGCATCAGGAGAGAAATCACACTTCGCTGATAAGCGCTTTACCAACTTGCACCCCACCAACCAGACAGGTCCGATGATTATCGGGCCTGTTTGCGTTTGGGCCATAGCTGCCGCAGCATAGCCAGCAGCAGCCAACTACCCATAAAAAGCAGGCCCAGTAGCAGCCACCCCGTTTTATTGCCTTCGAGCAGGGTGCGCCAGGCATAGGGCCGTGCAAGCGGCTGGCGCCAACGGCGGTAGTAATAATCGAAAACAGGATCGGCCGTTTGAGCAAACAGCCAGGCCATTTGGTTAGTAAGGGTGCGCCGGTACTTGTTATCGGCCAGCTTTCCTTGCGCATCGTAGTACATGCGGCCATCGCCAGCATCATAAGCCGGCAAAGATGCCTTCAGGGCTGCCAGCCCATTGTTCCACCATCGAGTATTTGTGGTGTGGGGCCTGCAGTATCGGCCAGCTCTTCGTACCACCAGCCCTGCGGCTGCGGCAGGGTAAAGCCACCCTGCTGCCGTGGCACGAAAAAACCACGTAGCAGGCGCCGGCAGGTAAGT
>JALOMC010000143.1 GCA_025455665.1 Chitinophagaceae bacterium
GCCGTGGGGTTGATCTGGTAAATGTTTTGCCCCCCACTGACCGACAGGTTCCAGCGCTTGCGGTAATCCTGCCCTACTGATTTGCTGATGGTACCACTGGCGTACAAGCGCTGCGTACCAAAACCATAGCGCAGCCTGGCACTGATAGAATAGGAGCCGGTATCGCCCCAGCGTACAAACGAAGGCGTGGCTTCAAATACCCATTTTTCTACCGTGTTGTAAGAAATGCCCGGCAAAATGCCTGAAGTGCGAATGCTCCATTTTTGACTCCTCTTTGTGTAGCTGTAGCCTGATAGCAAAAAGCCAAGTGGTTTAAACTTGTTGCCCCGCTTTGCCAGCGAGTCGAGGTAGCGGGGATCATTGAACTTCTTTTCCAGCGTATCCTTTTTCAGATAGTCCAGCCGCTCTTCGGCAGTAAGTGGCATGGGCCGTATGCTGTCCCAATACGTCAGCGACTTTTTGTTGGCAGCGGTATCTACGCTTTTGATAACCCTTGTGTCAAATACCTTGGCAATGTCTTTTGAAAAATCATAGTCGCTGTATACAGCCACAAAACTGGCACCTGCCTTGATGCCAAAAATGCCAAACGACGCCGATATCTCGGTGTTTTGTGGCATCCATATTTTGTTGTTGACGGGAAAATATTGCTGGCGTATCAGCAGGCTATCTACCAATTCAATCTGCGATTCTTTGTTCAGACCCAGGTTCACGCCATGAATGCGCCAGCTGCCATCGATGATTTCGAGAAATCCACCCGCAAATAAGGGCTCGTATTTACGGCGGGGCATCACTTTTACACGCAGTACTTCTTTGCCATCTTCAAAATAAGAGCCCTCGTATTTGTAGCGATAAAAGCCGAGGGCATTATCGCTGATAGGCGACACAAAACCGCGGCTGTTCAGTCCTTCAATCTGAATATTGTTCTCGTACAGGTTAATCTCCAGGTCCTGCGGACTATTGAAACCAAAGCCGCTGCTGTTGCCGCTTACTTTGGCCGAAATCACTTCTTCTTTGAAATCTTTTGGTAGGCGCCGGCTGTAGCGTGTAAGCGACTCGCTGAAGTATACAATACCCTTGCCAGTGCTGTCTATCACGTCGCGGTTGGGGTCAATCTTGCGTCCCAGTATTCGTTCGGGCATTTTGTACATCCTGATCATGCCCTTCATGTACACGGTAGTTTGCCACTGCTTTACTTCATTCAGGTACTCCTTCCGCTTTTTAATGGCGTTTCGGATGATTTCGTAAGCAGGGTCTTCGGCATTCGCCTTTACCACTACATCCATCAGTTCGGTCTGCTGAAAGTTGAGTTGAAAATCGACCGTTTGCCTGCCGGCTTTCACTTCCACCTTTTTCTCCTGCTTTTGGTAGCCTACAAAAGCACATACAATGGTGTAGGTGCCCGGCGACAGCTCGAGGGCATACAACCCTTCCGAATTGGCCACCGTACCCTTGGTATTACCTTTTACATACACCGAAGCATAAGCCAACGGCGCATTCAGGGTGTTTGTGATTTTGCCTTGCAGCACGGCCTGTGCCAGCAGGCTGGTGGGTAGCAATAAAAAACCTGCCACTATAGCGGGCAGGGTGCGGGGTAACAGTTTAAGCATAAGCCAGCATGTGTGTTTTTTGGAACGGCAGCCAAAATAGAGGGACGACCCCGCAACTAAATGTGAAATGTGTTAAGCAGGCTTTCGGCGTAGATAAGCGCCGGAAAGTGCACCCAAGCCTCCCACCAGGCCTCCTACCAGACTGGTGACCACCAACAGCGCCAACTTATTGCCGCCCATTGGCAGCACCTCGGCCATGCGGCCGGCCATAATGCCGGCGTTGGCCTGATTGATAACAAAGGCAAGTGTACCCCACAACAGTACTACGCCGGTAAAACCGGCCAGCGCTGCCCAGCCCGGCCTGATGGGTACCGCTACGGCTGCCAGCAGCGATGTGAGTGCCACCGTCCACCAGGGCAGCAAATCATTGAACACATATACCAGATAACCCAGCAGGATAGTGAGTACCAAAACAGCGAGAAACTTCATGCGAAATATTTTTTGAATACAGGTGAATGGCTGCCCTCGGGCAGCTTGTTGCCCCGTGTTATGCTTTTGAAAAGGTCATGCGCCACTTCACTTTGTCTGAGCCTTTGTCGGCGGCCGTCATGATCCATAGCGAGTAGTACTGCCCTGCAGCCCACTTGTCTACAAACATGTCGTAAAAGCGACTGCCGGGGTTGCCATGCTGTCCGCCGGGATACACGCCGTAGGCTTCTGTTTTATCGGTGAGGTGTACAATCACCCGCCAGCTGGGGCCATGCGCCTCTTTGGTGGCGTTTATTATTTTGGCGCCTCCCCCAATGTTCAGATGGAGCCTGCTAAAGCCTGGCAGGCCATTCAGCAGGTGCTTTACCCGGGTATCTTTCACTTTAGCCCAGCGCAGATCGGTTACAGTTTTCAATTTTTCGGCTGTTTTGTTCAGAGCAGCCGTTACCATCATCGGTAGTGTTTCTATTTCTGTGGTCGTCACATTGTCTACAAACGAAAACGCCGAATCGCGGCGCAGCGCTTCAAACAAAGTATGGTCTTGCGGCCAGGCTACCGGCAGTTTGTCGGGGCGTAGCAAATTGTCGGCCCAAACTGTATCGGCCAGTTGATGCCACCATTCGGTAAAAATGGTTTGTCCTTTTGAGGCGGTGTCGGCCTGGTAATTCCACGCCTGTATTTCGTTCAGCAGGGCTTTGGCGTCAGCCGTCAATGCTGCATCCTGCGTATTTTTCAGTAGCAATGGCACCGCCATTTCGCCAAACACATTGTAGTTATCCGTTTGCATGCGCTGCATGTCTTGCGGGGTCACGCCCTGCATGCCCGCCAGCATCCGATTGATGATAACGCCACGGTACACATCGTGGATGCCACCCAGGTAAAAAGGATAGGTTGTATCGGCCGGCAGCTGATTGGCACTGCTGATGAAGCCCCGGGCCGGATTTTTCATGTGTACATTATCGGCATTGTCGATCCAGCCCTGCCAGCGAAAGCTGCTATCCCATCCCGGCATCACAAAGTCTCCCTGCCGGCGCCACTTCGCCGGAAACTGGGCTTGCTGCCACCAGGCAATGGTGTCGGTTTTACTGGCGAAAATGAAATTCTGCCCCGGGCATTTATACTGCCTGATTGCGGCCAGGTAATCATCGTAGTTTTTTGCACGGTTCAGCGCCTTAAAAGGTCCGAGTTCCAGGCTATTATCGTGGGCTTTCCAACGAATGGCATAGGCCTTGCCTTTTTGCCAGCCTTCGATGGCACCGTGGTAGTCATCATTATACATCACTGGTCCCCATTCGGTTACGGGTACTTTATCTATAAAATCGGCCTTACCACGTATGCGGATGGTTTCGGTACGCCAGGCTGTTTTGCGCCACTCACCATTGTACAGGTACTCATTCATACTACTGTCGCGAAAACGCACTTCATAAAAGTCCATTACATCTCGCATGGCATTGGTCACGCCCCAGGCAATGCTGTCATTGAAACCAATGACCACGGAAGGTGCCCCAGGAAAGCTAACGCCGTACACATTGTACTCAGGCGTGTGTATTTGTACTTCAAACCAAAGTGAGGGCAGGTTAAGGCCCAGGTGTGGATCATTGCACAAAATAGGCCGGCCACTGGCACTACGGCTGCCACCTACTATCCAGTTGTTGCTGCCATTATCGGGGTCAGGCTTGTCGGGCTGGTAGGCCAGCGCCGGCGCATCGGCAGCATACAGCGAGTCGAGATTGGCGGGCGCTACCGGCAACGGCGTAGCTACCTGGTAAGCAGTGCCCTTGGGGGCTATCGGGTCCAGCGAATCGGGCTGAATGGGAAACACTTTTTCGAACGATTCATTGCCCAAATGCTGGCGCAAATTGGTCATTTCAAAATCATCAAAATCGCTGGCCAGATCGTAGCTCATGTATTTCAGAAACAAGGCCGAATGAAGGGGTGTCCAGGCCTCGGGCTCATAATTCAGCAGCTTGTACTCAATGGGATAGTCGGCTGGCGACAGCTGATCAATGTAGTGGTTCACACCGGCGGCATAAGCTTCCATGGCGGCCTTGTCTTCAGGCACTTCGTTCATGGCCTTCAGCGAGTTTTCGGCGGCCAGCAGCATACCCATCCGGCGCATCCGTCGGTCGTGGCGCTCCAGCACACTGTTGTCGCCTACTTTTTCGCCCAATATTTCGCAAAGGCGGCCCGCCGCTGCCATGGCCTGAAACTGCATTTGCCAGAGCCGAAATTTGGCATGCAGGTAGCCCTGCACGAAGTAGGCGTCCTGATCATTTTGTGCAAAAATGTGCGGTACCAGGCGCTCATCTACAAACACCTCCACCTGCTGCTGCAGCTGCGTGGTACGCAGGTTCAGGTCAAAACTGGCATCGGCAGGCTCCGCATTTTGCCACAAGCCGTGCGAAGGGCTCAGCAATTTGCCCAGGGGTGGAATGCTACCAATGCTGCTATTCAAGGCTACTACCAGTGCAGTGGTAGCCACAGCACTGAGCAAAAACGGTACAATACGCATGCAAGCAACTAGTTTATGGGGTGGGTGAAAATAAGGACAATTGCAATAACTGAACCTGCACGAACCACTGCGGTAGCTGCCGGCATCAGCTACATTTGCAGCATGGAAGCTAATATCGGATTACAAAAAAATATACTAGGCCTGCAACTGCCTACCGACCCCCGGTGGGTAAACCTGGCTGAGATATCGCTGGAAGAAATACTGACCGACCACGCCTACTGTGAGCAAAAAGCTGCGGTAAGCTGCATGAGCCTGATACAACGATACAGCGACCGCGATGTGCTGGTAGATGAGCTATCGCCTATCGTGACGGAAGAGTGGGGGCATTTCAGGCTGGTGCTGGCCGAAATACGCAAGCGAGGCTTTCAGCTGGGAAAGCAGCGAAAGGATGAGTATGTAAACGCCCTGTTTGGTTTTGAAAAAAAGGGCGGTAGCGAAGAAGACCGGCTGTTGGACAAACTGCTGATTTGTGCCCTGATAGAAGCCCGCAGCTGCGAACGATTCAAGCGCCTGAGCGAAGGACTGGATGACGAATACCTGAGCCGTTTTTACCGCCGCTTCATGGAAAGCGAAGCCGGGCATTACCGCACCTTTATTGACCTGGCCCGCCAATACGTACCCGAAGAAAAAGTATGGGCCCGCTGGGAAGAATGGCTGGTGTTTGAAGCAGGCATCATGCAGCAGCTATCGCCCCGCGGCGATCGGATGCACTAAGCCGCTACATCAGCTGGCAGCACTTAGGTAGGCACTCATTTCGGTTTGGTATTCGGCCGCTATTTGGGCAGCAGCTTCCAGGTAGTCTTCGTGCGGCGAGGCGTAAATGATGGCCCGGCTGGCATTTACCAGCAGGCCGGCATCGGCATTCAGGCCGTGCTTCGATACATCGGCCAAACTGCCCCCCTGAAAACCAACCCCCGGCACCAGCAAAAAATGTTCAGGTGCCAGCTGGCGTATATGTGAAAGTTCATGCGCCTGGGTGGCACCTACCACATACATCAGGTTTTCCGGACTGCCCCATTGGTTCACGGTTTGTATCACTTTTTCGTACAGCAACTCTGAGCGGCCGGGACCGGCCAGATTGGGTACCAAATCGAGGCCGCTTTCGGCCCTTGGCACCAGGGCCATGCGCTGAAAATCAGCGCTACCCTTGTTGCTGGTGAGGGCCAACACAATGGTCCATTTGTTTTCATACTCCAAAAAAGGCCGGATGCTGTCTTCACCCATGTACGGCGCCACCGTAATGGCGTCGGCACCCATGGTTTCAAAAAAAGCCCGGGCATACTGGCTCGAGGTATTGCCAATATCGCCCCGCTTGGCATCGGCTATTTTCAGGTGCGTATCAGGAATGGCCCGAAAGGTTGCCTCCATAATTTCCCAGCCGCGGCCCCCCATGGCTTCATAAAAAGCCGTATTAATCTTGTAGGCTACGCAATAAGGCAGGGTAGCCTTTATCATGTCATGGTTAAACTGCAATACTGCATCGGGACGGCCCTGCAAATGAGCAGGAAGCTTGGTTTCATCGGTATCCAGCCCTACACACAAGTAGCTTTTTGTTTGCCCAATGGCGGTCACCAGTTGTTGGCGATTCATAATAATGGCGATTTAAAACGAGCACTAAACTCTAAAGGTCGGCTGGCCACTACCCGTGCCTGCTGCATAGCCACATGCGCTGGGTTTATGACCAGATTGTACTCTTCGGGCAGCAGGCAAGAGGGCACCCATACACCCAAATAATGCTTCTCTTGCAGCCAATGATTACCCATCAGCGCCGAGCTGCGCCGCGAAGGAAAGGCATCCCAGCCAGTTGGCAAATCATCGGTTCCTATTTTCAAATAGGGCGCATCATC
>JALOMC010000144.1 GCA_025455665.1 Chitinophagaceae bacterium
TACGACCGGCAGACGGATAGAAATGAATTGCCCGACGATATTGTATTTGGAAACTAATGCTACAAACACTGCGGTATAAACCGATAGCAATACGTGGGCTACAACTGTTGCTGCTGCTGGCAGTAGCTTTAGTTGGTATGGCTCAGGCACCCTTGTTGCCCAAGCCAAACCCGCCGAGGCTGGTAAACGATTTTACCAACACCCTTACGCCCGACCAAAAAGCTCACCTCGAAGAAAAGTTGGTGGCGTACGACGATTCTACCTCGGTGCAAATAGCGGTGGTAATTGTGAATACACTGAACGACCTGGAGCCCGTGGACTTTGCTACCCGGCTGGGTCGTGAATGGGGAGTAGGCAATAAAAAAACCAACAACGGTGTAGTACTGCTGGTAAGCATGGAGCCAGGCAAGCGCAAAGTGTTTATAGCACCCGGCTATGGTCTGGAAGGAGCGCTGCCGGATATTACCTGCAAACGCATTGTAGAAAGCGAGATCATTCCGCAGTTCAAGCAAGACAACTACTACCGCGGATTGGTAGAAGCCGCCGATGCTATTATAAAGGCGACCCGCGGCGAGTACAAAGCACCGGCCGACTATCGTAAACGCGGTGGCGGCAGCGGTGGCGGCGGTGTGGTTGTATTCATCATCATTTTGGTCATTGTGCTTTTCATACTAGGCGCAGGCCGCGGCGGTGGCCCTCGCGGTGGTATGATGAGCCGCAGAGGCTACCACGATTACATGCCGCCCTTCATCTTTTTCCCCGGTGGTGGTGGCAGCGGCGGCTGGGGTGGAGGCGGAAGCAGCGGTGGTGGCGGCTTTGGAGGTTTTGGTGGCGGTAGCTTTGGCGGAGGCGGTGCCGGCGGTAGCTGGTAACAGCCCTGGTCGGTAGCTGCTTGTTGCCGGTTTTGTTCTGTAAAAAAAACAGCGGCCTGCATCGGTAAGATGCAGGCCGCTGTTGTTGTTGTTGAAATGATGGATGCCGCTCTTAAAGGCCGGCTTTTTCTTTCAGGTATTCCAGTTGCTGCTGTGCCAGTCCATCATACGGGTTGTCCATCAGGCTGCGCTGCCGCTTGCTGATCATCCAGCGAAGAGTAGCCCCTATGGCCGACTGCCAGCCTTGAAAATCGGACCGCAAAAACTTATACGACTCAATAGCCGGGGCCACTGCTTTTTTGAACAGTTCCATATTGGGCATGCGTTCGGCCAGGTACAGCATGGCATTTGTTTCGGACAGTTTTTCAAATAAGGGCAGCTTGCGGTATTTGTTGATGTGCTCTTCTGCATTGTTGATGTCTTTGGTCAGGTAGTCGGCTATTTTCACAGAGCTGCGCAGTCGGCCGCGGGCATCGCCGGCCATATCGGCTGCCATCGCCACCGCCTTTTCGGACTGGTAGCGGCAGAGTGCCTCCAGCGCCGCCCCTGCCACACTGTAGCTGCTATCCGTAGCCAGCTGTGCCATTAGGCCCACGTATTCTTCGGCGGAGTTGTTGGCCAGCACATCTATCATGGCGGCTTTGGTCAGTGCGTCGGGCTCGGCCGCCAGCTGGTTTGCGATGGGTGCTATCAGTACATGGTTGGCAGGCAGGCCCAATTTGCGCAGCAATTGGTAAGCAGCTTTGCGGGTACCAGCGTATTCATCTTGCAGGTAGCGTTTCAGCAGTTGCTGGTAGGCGCTGCTGTCCTGCCAGTTTTTACCCAGCCATTCCAGTACTTCCAGTTTTTCTATTACATCATCGGCAGCCATGCCCTGGTATAGCCATTGGGCCGGTGTTTGGCGCAGGTCTTTCTCCCACAGCATGCCGCGTTCGGGGTCTATGTTTACCCAAAGTGGTGCGGCTTTCATGGCTAGTTTCAAGGTGTCGGCTGCCCGGCTTCCCATCCAGTGGGTCATACGCATCACAGTGCCGGTCTCGTGTATGGCTATTTGGACGGGGGCGTAAAAAATGTGTTTCGATTGCAGTTGCTGAATGATGATTTGCAATTGTTGCAGGCTATCTACATACTGATAACGCAACTGCACCTTCGGGTGGCCCGCACCAAAGTACCATTGGTCAAAAAACCAGTTCAGGTCGCGGCCACTTACTTCTTCCATGGCCAGCCGCAACTGATGGGCTTCGGCGTTTTTAAACTTGTTTTGCTGCAGGTATAGCTGCATGCCCTTAAAAAAGGCACTGTCGCCCAGGTACTGCCGCAGCATGTGCAGTATACGGCCACCTTTTTGGTAGCTCACGGCATCAAACATGTCCTCTTTGTCAGCATACTGAAACCGAACCAGGTGGCGGCTGGCGTTGGCCGGGTTCGACAAGTAGCCTTGCATGGCTTCGTGATGGTACTGCAGCGCCCTGTCTTTGCCATACTTGTGTTCCAGCCACAAGGTTTCACTATAGTCGGCAAAGCTCTCGTTTACGGTCAGGTTGCTCCAGCTTTCAGTGGTTACCAGGTCGCCAAACCATTGGTGAAACAGCTCGTGTGCGACCACAATTTCCCAGCGGTTTTCATCCTTCAGCTGGCGGGCATTTTGGTACGCAGCCGATCCGTGCAGGGTAGCCGTGGTGTTTTCCATAGCGCCGCTCACATAGTCTTCGCCCACAATCTGCGCATACTTGGCCCAAGGGAAGGACACACCTAACAGTCTTTCAAAATACTCAATCATGGCCGGTGTATCGCCAAAAATCTGACGGGCCACGCTGGCGTATTTCTTGTCCACGTAGTAGTCTACCGGCAGCTGCTTGTATTTGTCTTTGATGACCGCATAGTCGCCCACGCCCATAAAAAACAAGTACGGCGAGTGCGGCAGGTCCATTCGCCACACATCGGTGCGGGTGCCATTGCTGTTGTTGGTTTGTTTGGTCAAAATACCGTTGCTCAGCGTCACGTACTTTTCTGGCACCGTCATGCTGATTTGCTGGGTGGTTTTTTGATTGGTTTTATCAATAGTAGGGCACCAAACGCTGGTGGCTTCTGTTTCGCCCTGCGTCCATATTTGTATCGGCTTGCTGCTGTCTTTGCCATCCGGGTTAATGAAGTATAGACCTTTTGCATCGGTAATGGCAGCACTGCCTTTTACTTTCAGCTCATCGGGGCGGGCAGTATAGTCTATATACACGGTCAGTTGCTCGTGCCGCTGGTAGGCCTTATCAAGGCTGATGCGAAGCACCAGGCTATCTTCATACGCATACCGGAGCGGTAGTAGCTGGTTGCCTTTTTGCAGCGCTACCTGGTGTATCAGCATACCCTTGGCGTCCAGTTCCAGTACATCGCTGGCATAAAAATGCGGCTGTACGGTCAGCCATACCTTTCCTGGCATGCGCCGCTTCTTGTAGTCAAAGCTCACTTCGAGGCGGGTATGCTGCAGGGCAAACTTTTTTTCGGGCGTAGGGCGGTAGTCGGGGCGGGTGGCCAATGCTGTACCCGCACCAGGCTCAGACTGGGCCAGCAGGGTGCCGGTGAATAGCGTAGTCAGCAACAGTAACAGAAACGAGTAACGCATGCAATCGATCAGTTTAAAGTTTGCAAAAGTACCGGCGGCCATCCATCCGGTTGTTAATATTTGCTTTTGCAGCTCATCGGCACCGGCCGGATTTATCGTAGGTTTGCTGGCGTGCCTGTGAATATTCTTGTCAACATGAACCGAATGTGTAAGCGGCTTTTGCTAGCCATATTGGCGTTGGGGTTGGCCTCTTCGGCCAGCCAGGCGCAGCGTTTTGTGTATCTGCAAACGGCCGATCAAACGCCTTTTTATATACAGCTGAGTGGCAAAACCTATTCTTCTACCGCGGCGGGCTACCTGCTGCTGGGCAAGCTGTCCGATAGCGTGTACCCCATCAGGCTGGGGGTGCTGGGTAGTACCGATGTACAGGAGTATGGCCTGCGGGTAGCCGGTAAAGACGCCGGGTATTACATTAAAAAATCGGGCGAGCAACAGGCATGGACGCTGACCAATATGCTGACCGGCGAAACCCAATACAGCCTGGAATACACCAGTGCATTGGCCGCCGAAAAGGCCCGGCAAGACATGCAGGCCGAGGCACAGCGCCGCGCCGATAGTACCCTGCAGGCGCAAGCCATGAGCCGGCGGGCCGATAGCATAGCTGCGGCCACTGCTGCTGCCGACAAAGCCGCCGTGCCCACAGCCAGCACCACCGGGCAGGCCGCCACGCCAATGCCAGTTTTCATGCCGGCACCTGTTTCTGCCGGCTCCGATTCTTTGCGGCAGACAGCTGTTCCCGCCGCACCAGCAGCACCCGCTGCCGATGCGGCCCAACAGCGGGCCGACAGCCTGGCCCGGGTGATAGCCGAAAAAGAGAAAGAACTAAAAGCATTGCAAGCCGCATTAGCAGCAGCCGCCAAGCCTGCAGCCGAGGCCAAAAGCGTGCCGACACCCGCGGCCACTGTAGTGCCAGTGCCGGCCCCCCGGCCAGTAGCCGCCGATAGCGGCGCCACCAGCAAGGCTCGTACACCGGCACCGGCCGGTCAGCCAGCTTTGTTAGACATGGAGTTTGCCATGCCGGTAAAAGACAGCGTGGCACCAGTGGCTAAGCTGGCGGATAGTGCCATGGCTGCCACCCAGCCCAGCCAGCCAGCCGCCCGGCCCCTTGTCGACAGTGCCCGAATAATGCCGGCACCGGCTGCCGCTGTACCTGCCGCTTCAGCCCCTGCCAGCAGCCAGCCCACCCGGGTGCGTGATGTGTTTGCCAATGCTGGCCCGGAAGCGTCTCGCATTGCTGCCACCGACAGTGTGCCCCAGCCCGCAGGTACCATGCCGGCAGCAGCAGCATCGGCCAGCGATTCTTTGCAGCGCCCGACGGCTGATACCGCCGCAAAAATGGCTCCCGCCGCAACCGCCGACACTGCGCTGCCGGCAGCAAAAGCTACCGACAAAGCCAGGCGCAACCCCTGCACCAGCCTACTCGACCGCGACCAATTGGCCCAGCTACAGCAGCAGGCTGCCCGCCTGATTGATAAAGACGAAATCGTGGCGTTGTATAAAAATGCATTTGTCTCCAATTGCATCACTACCTCCAACCTCCGCCGCATAGCCGGTAGCCTGGCCAGCGATGTAGCCCGCTACAAACTGCTGGAAGCTGCCTACCCGCACACATTGGATTACTACGCATTTGGCGAGTTGTCTACACTGCTTACCGATGCTTATTACCTCAACAAGTTTAAAAGCCTGCTGAGCCAGTAGCCATGCGCTACCTGATAGAAGTAGCCTACAAGGGCACGCAGTATGCCGGTTTTCAGGTGCAGGACAATGCACCCACGGTGCAATGGGCTTTAGAAAAAGTGCTGCAGCAGTTTTACAGGCAAACCATCTCACTCACCGGTTCCTCCCGTACCGATGCAGGCGTACACGCCTGGCAAAACTTTTTTCATACCGATGTAGCATCGGCACTGTTTCAGCCGCGGCATGTGTACAACCTGAATGCCATGCTGCCCGGCGATATCGTCATCAAACAAATCGTGCCGGTGGCTGATGATCTGCATTGCCGGTTTCATGCCACACACCGGCGTTATCAGTATTTCATTTACCAGCAAAAGGACCCTTTTGTGGCTGACCGTGCCTGGTATGTGCCATACCCGCTGGATCTCGAAAAGCTGAATGCAGCCGCTGCCGAACTATTGCTGCACCAGGATTTTACCAGCTTCAGCAAGCGCAATACACAAACCCATACCATGATTTGCAAGCTGGCCCATAGCCACTGGCATCTTCACCACGGGCAGTACATCTACACGGTGCAGGCCAATCGGTTTTTGCGTGGCATGGTGCGGGGCCTGGTAGGCACTATGCTGCAGGTGGGCCGTGGCAAAATCGATCTCGATCAATTTCGACAAATCATTTTGGCTAAAGATTGCACCAGGGCCGATTTCAGCACACCAGCGCATGGCTTGTTTTTGGCAGAGGTAGGTCTGCAGTGGTAGGCCGCTTTTTTCAATCAGTTTTTTTGGGTGGGGCAGTCGGCAGCCTTTGCATGGCCCGGCAGCCGTGGCCCCCTGTCAGCACTACTCCTCGTAGCGGCTGCGCCGCTACTGCGGGGTAGTGTCTTCCATGGGGCAGCCCCTCAGCTGCAGTGCCAGTTTCAGCAGCTCGTTATCCCATTGCTTCTTGCAGTTATTATCGGGCATTTTTTTCCAGCTGTTGCAGCAGGGCCCGCATGTCTTTGTGCAGCGGCGCCTCCAGTTGTATGCGGGTGCCGTCGGCTTCGGCAAAGGCCAGTTGCCACGCATGCAGGCCAAGGCGCTGCAGCAGCGGGCGTTCTTCTGTTTCGTATTTGCCCAGCTGCACTTTCTTTTTAAAGTCAGACAAGCGCACCGGTTTGCCATCGGTATAAATGGGGTCGGCAGCAATGGGGTGACCCATGTGTTTGGCATGTACACGTAT
>JALOMC010000145.1 GCA_025455665.1 Chitinophagaceae bacterium
GCGGGAAAACATGATAGACCTGAGCCTGCTGGAGTTTTTTGTACGCGAAGACCTGAATAAAACGGCGCTGCGCCGCATGGCAGTGCTCGATCCGCTGGCGTTGGAAATAACCAACTACCCGGCCGGCCAGGTAGAAATGCTGCGATCGGAAAACAACCCCGAGATGCCCGAAACCGGCGACCGTGAGTTGCCGTTCAGCGGCACCTTGTGGATAGAGCGGGAAGACTTTATGGAAGAGGCGTCGAAAAAATGGTTCCGCCTGGCCCCGGGTGCCGTGGTGCGGCTGAAAAGCGCCTACATTGTACGTTGTACCGGCTTTGAAAAAGACAGCGATGGCCGCGTAACCAAAGTGCTGGCCGAGTACATACCCGAAAGCAAGAGCGGCAGCGATACCAGCGGCATTCATGCCAAGGGCACCATTCACTGGATCAGCGCCGCCCATGCCGCTACGGCCGAGGTAAGGCTGTACGATCGCTTGTTCAAGGTAGAAGACCCGGGCAGTGAGGAAGGTGATTTTAAAGACTACATCAACCCCGATAGCCTGCAGATTATTGATCAGGCTTACATAGAGCCGGCCCTGCTGGAAGCCAGGCCGGGCGAGCATTTTCAGTTTTTGCGCAAAGGCTATTTTACGCCCGATGCTGTGCATAGCCAACCCGGTAAGCTGGTATTTAACCGCACCGTGACGCTGAAGGATACCTGGGCCAAGGAGGCGAAGAAATAAGAGAGCGTTGTGCGAGTATAAAAAAACGGGCTGCTATGAAACAGCCCGTTTTTGCATTCCATCTGTTAGTCTATTTAAAATAGCTGAGGTTCGTTTTCGGCGTCAGCGCTTTCAGGCTTTCGTACATCAGTTGAATGGTATGCTGTATATCATCCTTGTGCAGCATTTCTACGGTGGTGTGCATGTAGCGCAGCGGTATCGATATCAACACCGAAGGACAGCCATCATTGGCGTAGGCAAAGCTGTCGGTATCGGTACCAGTGCTGCGGCTGAGGGCCCGCCATTGTACCGGTATTTTTTGCTTTTCGGCTACTTCTTCTACCAGTGCCAGTAGTTTGTTGTGTATAGCCGGGGCATAGGCCAGCGAGGGGCCTTTGCCGCAGGCTACATCGCCCTCTATTTGTTTGTTGATGAGGGGGGTAGTCGTATCGTGGGTTACATCGGTTACAATGGCTACGTCGGGTTTTATGCGGCGGGCAATCATTTCAGCACCCCGCAGGCCTATTTCTTCCTGCACAGCATTTACCACATACAGGCTGTAGGGTAGCTTTACTTTGTTTTCTTTCAGCAGGCGTGCCACTTCGGCTATCATAAAGCCGCCCACCCGGTTGTCAAAAGCCCGGGCAATCAGGTAATCGTTCACCAGTTCGTCAAATCCATCCTGATAAGTGACCACCGCGCCGATGTGAATGCCCAGTTCTTCTATTTCCTTCTTGCTACGGGCCCCGCAGTCCAGCCACAGGTTATCGGTTTTGGGGGCGGGTTCTTTGGCATCTGCCGATCCCAGCCGGGTATGTATTGCCGGCCAGCCAAACACTGCCTTTACAGGTCCCTTCTTGCCATGTATGATCACCCGCATAGAAGGCGCAATTTGATGATCGACGCCGCCGTTGCGTTTCAGGTACATCAGTCCGCTGTCGGTAATGTAGTTTACAAACCAGCTGATTTCATCCACATGGGCCTCTATCACTACTTTGAAAGGCTGACCTGGATTGAGAATGGCAGCAGCCGAGCCATAAGGGTCGGTAAAGGTTTCGTCGGCGTATTGCTTCACATAGTCGAGCCATACTTGCTGTCCTCCTTTCTCAAATCCCACAGGGCTGGGGGTATTGAGGTAGTGGCGCAAAAACTCATAGCTTTTTGCCGGTATGGCGGCGCTCTTTTTTGCAGTGTCTTTTTTTTTCGTCTTAGCCATGTATTTGGTCTTTTTTATAAAAAGGAATGTTGATGGAGCGTGAATGAACGAATGTAGGCAAGGTGCTGTAGCATACCAACAACCAAGGGTTGTAGAATAAGCATCGCATCGAGCAGCAGGTAGCCAATTGGCCAAACCGGCCGCCGCACAGCCAGTAGTGCCAGTGCCAGTGCTATACAGGTAGGCAGGCAGGCTATAAGCATGGGCAAGTAGCCGGTAAGCCATGGGGTAGAAGCAACCATGAATAGCATTTGCACCAATGCCAGTACAACCAGGCAGCGGCTTACCTGTGCCGGCGAGTAGTAATCGGGCAGGGTGCGGGCACCAGCAGCCCGGTCGTGGGCAGCATCTCGCCAGTCAAACGGGATACAGATGATTAAAAGCAATGAAAAGCGCTGCACTACCAGCCATACCTGTGCTGCAGTGAGCCAGCCGCTGGCCGGCGCCAGCACCACGGGCAGCACGGCCCATGTGGTAGCCAGCACACCCAGCTTAAGCAGTGGATGCCGCCGAGGGCGCCAGCGAGCTGGTAGTAGTGGAAAGCTATAGCCAGCGGCCAGCAAGCCAAACAAGATGAGCCAGGCCAAGCGGCCGACCGTAAGCCAAGGCCATGCCAGCCAGGGCAGGACCAGTAGCGCCAGCCCGGGCGCTACCATCAGCCGGCGCCAATGCCGCTGCCAGTACACTGCACGTGGTCGTTGCAGGCTGTAGTGTTGGTACACTTTGCTATACCCATCGTGCAGGCTGTAGTACAGTAGCGTGAGGCAAAACAAGAAGGCAGCGCCGGTCAGGTCGGGCTGTGAAAAAGGCAGCGGAGCAATGGATGTGGTGAGGAAGAGAACAGCCGCAGCCATTGCGATCAGCAAATTGCTGAAATAAAGGACAGCCAGCCAGCCGGGCAGGCTAGTTGAGGATGATGAGCGGACGATCGGTTTGAACAGTATCACTCACATTATTGGCATTGTCACGAATCCAAAAGCGGAAAATGGTAGTATCGGGGCGGCCACAAGCGGGGCCAGGCAACGCTACAAAACCCGGTACGAACTGCCCGTTGGCAAAATTGATTTCGATTTCGCCTTTGGCATTACTGCCGGCAGGAAACTCAGGCAGGAGGTAGCCAATGCGACGGTTGCTGGCATTGCAGCGGGTGGTAATGGTCTGTATAAAAATGCTATCGCCAAGGTCGCCTTCCTTATCGGTAAACTCGAGCCGAAAGGTCATGATACCGCCGCGGGGGATGGTATAGCTTTCGGCTTCTTTAAATGTGAGCTGCGGCTTGGTAGTAAAACGATCTTTACCGCAGGCCCACAACAGTACAACTGCTGCAGCCGAAGCGGCTAATACAAATACTTTTGATCTTTGTACCGGCATGTTTCAAATGTAGGAATAAGTTGAGTGTAGCAGTAATCGCCCCCGAGGCGACCGATATTTTTAACGTTCACCCGCAAAACTTTGTTGCGCTGGCCCTGCAGTGCCATGCCTGGCAGCGGCAGCACTGCCGGGTATATGGTCAGTATCTGCAGCAGTTGCCACGGGCAGTCCGTTCGCCCAACCGCCTCACCGATGTGGCGCCGCTACCCATTTCTTTTTTCAAAACTGCTGAGGTATATGCCGGTGCTGACAGCCCCGATATCATTTTTACCAGTAGCGGCACTACCGGCATGCAAACCAGCCAGCACCTGGTAGCCCATTTGGCATGGTACCAGCAAAGCTTTCTGACGGCGCTGCAATTGGCATACGGTGCGCCCGAAAAAATGGCCTGGTTGTGCTTGCTGCCATCGTACATGGAGCGAAGCGGTTCGTCGCTTATTTACATGGCGCAGCATTTGGTGCAGCATTCGGTGCATCCGCAGTCGGGTTTTTTTCTGAAAGCCGATGAGGCCTTGTTGGCAGCTATCGAAGACTGCCGGATGGCTGGTATTCCTACTGTACTACTGGGCGTAAGCTTTGCCCTGCTTGATTTGGCAGAGCGGTATCCCGGTCTCGACCTTTCTTTTTTGACCATTATGGAAACAGGCGGCATGAAGGGCCGGCGCCGCGAACCCACCCGGGCCGAGCTGCACGCCACGCTTTGCACAGCGTTTAACGCCAATACAATCCACAGCGAGTATGGCATGACCGAGCTGCTATCGCAGGCTTATGCCAAAGCAGGTGGCCGCTACCAGCCGCCGCCCTGGATGCGGGTGTTGGTGCGCAGCGAAGAAGATCCGTTTGCGCTGAGCGAAACTGGCGCTGGTATTCTTTGCATAATAGATTTGGCCAACGTGTACAGCTGCAGTTTTATTGAAACGCAAGACGTAGGCAGGGTGCATGCCGATGGTAGCTTTGAAGTGCTGGGCCGGCTGGATAACAGCGATATCCGCGGCTGCAGCTTGCTGGTGTTGTAAGGGTAGGGTGGACGGTGCCACAGGTGCGGTGGCAGTGCCAAGCATTGAGCAAATGATCGTTTTTTTTCGCCAGGTGGTGGGGAGCGTAGCTATTGCTTGTTTGTTGGTACGGCCTGCCAGGCGGCCGATTGCCAATGCCTTGGGATGAACGGTGACTTTTGCATTAGCAGCCAATGCGATTGCGGTTTTACTTCGCAGCGCCATGCGCATAGCCCACCAAATAGCCACCAGCTACCGCCGCAGTTTCAGCGGACTCAGCCGCGAAACCTGGCTGCTGAGTGTGGTAATGCTCATCAACCGGGCCGGTACCATGGCAGTGCCCTTTATGAGCATGTATGTGACCCAGCAACTGCACCGCAGCATAGCCGATGCCGGACTGGTCATCACGCTGTTTGGCGTGGGCTCCATTTTTGGCGCATCGGCCGGTGGTACACTTGTCGATAAAATCGGATTCCGACCGGTACAGATAGTAGCCGCCATCGGCAGCGGACTCCTGTTTATTCTGTTTGGCTTTGTCAACAATTTTCACTGGCTATGTGTGCTTACGGTGGTGCTGGCATTTGTGGCCGAGGCTTTTCGCCCCGCCAACTATACGGCCATTGCTGCCTATGCCCGCCCCGATGCACTGACCCGCTCTTACTCCCTCAACCGGCTGGCCATCAACCTGGGTTGGGCCGTGGGCGCCGGTATGGGCGGCTTGCTGGCCGGCTTCAATTATCAGTGGTTGTTTTTTGTAGACGGCGCTACCAATGTAGCCGCTGGTTTGCTGATTTTGTCGCTGTTGCCGTCGGCCCGGCGCCGCGCCGCCTCACATCCTGCCGAAGTGCCACCTGCCATTATCCGCAAGCCCTGGCAGGATGCATTTTATATCAGATTCATCTTGCTGGTGGCGCTTTTCAATACCAGCTTCTTCCTGGTATTCAGGCTGGTACCGGTGTTTTGGAAAGAAACATGGCACTTGCAGGAAGCAGGTATTGGCATGGTGCTGGCGCTGAATGGGGTGATCATTGCCCTGTTTGAAATGCTGCTGGTAAACCGGTGGGAGGGCAAGCGATCGCCCATGTACTACATAGTGGCTGGTTCGGTGGCCAATGCCATAGGCTTCAGCGTGCTATTGCTACCCGGCGGCTGGCCGGCAGGGCTGGCAGTGCTGTGCATGTGCCTGATGACGCTGGGCGAAATGCTGGCCATGCCCTTTATGAACAGCATTATAATGCAGCGGAGCAATGCCTGGAACCGTGGCCAATATGCCGCCGGCTACACCCTTAGCTGGAGCGTGGCTCAGGTAGTAGGTCCTGCCAGCGGTGCCTACCTGGTAGCACATGGCGGCTATCCGTTGCTGTGGGCGTTGCTCATAGGTGCCTGCTTGCTGTGTGCCTGGGCGTTTCGGCAGTTGGGCCGATCAAAATGGGCGGCTAGCTAAGCTGACGCGGTACCTGTATTTAAGTGAGCCATGTCGAACGCATGAGGAAACGGTTGGTTAGTTAGCCCAACCAGAAGATAGCACTGCACAATAGTATGGTAGCCAGTAGCATTACCCACCATTGGTGGCGGCTCCACCAGTATTGGCGCTGCTGACGGCGGTGCTGTAGCTGTAGCTGCTGCAGCAGGCTCTGTTGGCCCAGCGCCAGCCGCTGAAGGCCCGGATACAGCTGGCGGGCCAGCGGGTAGGGTAGCAGTTGGGCGGCTTCCAGCAGGGGCTGCAGGCAGGCGGCGGCCACTTTGGCATCGCCAAAGCTGTCCATCATCGATAGCTTTTCATGGCTCAGCGGCTGCAGCAGTTGCTGCAACAGTTGTTGGTGGTCCATCCTGAAATGATCGAGCTGCTGTACCTGCTGCTGTAGTTGCTGCACTTCGGCCAACAGCGCATCGGGCGTCAGCGGGGCTGGCTCCTGCAGCCGCTTGCCCTGGCTTTGAGCCAGCCAGCGCTGCTGCAGGTAGTATTCTTTTTTGGAGGGGTCGGTCAGCGTATCATATGCCTCTTGCAGCTCTCGGAACCAGGCAGCGCTGTAGGCATTGCCCTGGTTGGTATCGGGGTGATAGCGCAGTGCCAGCCGGCGAAAGCTTTTTTT